>DATASX010000007.1 GCA_036269075.1 Sporichthyaceae bacterium | reverse complement strand
CGTGGGCGCGATCTTGGCCGCGCCCACGTCCAGGGGAGGACGGTCGTGGACGGAATCGCATCGGTGCCCGCGCCGCGGAACGAAGCCGCTTTGTCCTACGCGCCCGGCACCGCGGAGCGCGGTGTCCTGCTCACCGAGCTGAAGAACGTCTCCAGTCAGTGCGTCGAGCTCACCACCACGATCGACGGCGAGCAGCGCACCGGCGGGGGCACCGGCTTCGAGGTGCGCGCCCCGCACGAGCACGCGATGCTTCTCGGCACCGGTCGTATGGCCGACGAGGCCGATGCAACGACGGCCGTGCGAGCCGCGCTGCGGGCCGGGCCCGCCTGGCGTGACCTGCCGTTCGACGAGCGCGCCGCGGTGTTCCTGCGCGCCGCCGACCTGCTGGCCGGGCCCTGGCGCGCGGCGATGAACGCAGCGACCATGCTCGGGCAGTCCAAGACCGCGGTGCAGTCCGAGATCGACGCAGCCTGCGAGCTCATCGACTTCTGGCGTTGGAACGTGCGCTTCGCCGAGCAGATCCGGGCCGGCCAGCCGGTCTCCTCGCCCGGGACGTGGAACCGCACCGACCACCGGCCGCTGGAGGGTTTCGTCTACGCGGTCACGCCCTTCAACTTCACCTCGATCGCGGGAAACCTGCCGACCGCCCCGGCCTTGATGGGCAACACCGTGCTCTGGAAGCCGGCAACCACGCAGATGCTGTCGGCGCAACTGACGATGCGTCTGCTGGAGGCCGCGGGCCTGCCGCCGGGTGTGGTCAACCTGCTCCCCGGCAACGGGAAAGCCGTCTCCGACGTGGTTCTGAGCGACCATCAGCTCGCCGGGATCCATTTCACCGGGTCCACCGGGGTCTTCCAGCACCTGTGGCGCACGGTCGGGGAGAACATCGTCGGCTACCGCACCTATCCGCGACTGGTCGGCGAGACCGGCGGAAAGGACTTCGTGCTGGCGCACCCGTCGGCCGATCCGGAGGCGGTGCGCGTCGCCCTGCTGCGCGGGGCGTTCGAGTACCAGGGCCAGAAGTGCTCGGCGGCCTCCCGGGCGTTCGTCGCGCAGTCGGTGTGGGACCGCATCGGCGACGACCTGGCCGCCGGCGCCGCGGCACTGCCGATGGGCGACGTGGCCGACCTGTCCAACTTCCTCGGTGCGGTCATCGACGATCGCGCCTACCGCAAACTGAGCGCGGCGATCGAGGGCGCCCGGTCGCGCCCGGCCAACCGGATCGTGGCCGGCGGGCAGTGCGACGACTCGCAGGGCTGGTTCGTGCGCCCCACGGTCGTGCTCGGCAGCGACCCCACCGACGAGATCTTCACGACCGAGTACTTCGGCCCACTGCTGGCCGTCTTCGTCTACCCGGACGGCGACTGGCACCGGGTGCTGGAGCTGATCGACACGGGCTCGCCCTACGGCCTGACCGGGGCGGTGTTCGCGACGGATCGGGCGGCGGTCACCGAGGCCGCGCACGCCCTGCGGTTCGCGGCGGGGAACTTCTACGTCAACGACAAGCCGACCGGCGCGGTCGTGGGGCAGCAGCCCTTCGGCGGCGCCCGCGCCTCGGGCACCAACGACAAGGCCGGCTCGGCGCTGAACCTGCTGCGCTGGACGAGCCCACGCTCGATCAAGGAGAACTTCGTGCCACCGCACGAGTGGCGCTACCCGCACATGGACTGACCCACCGCACCCACCCCCCCAAACCCCCGACTTCTGCTGCGTGTCCCACGTATCAAGGTCGTCCGATAGGTGGGACACGCAGCAGAAGTGGGAGCTTTTGGGGGTGGCGCGCTCAGCTCTCGGCGGCCTTCTTCAGGTTCGCCAGGGTGGTCTCGATCGAGGTGCGGGCGTAGTCGGTGCGCTTGGGGACGCCGGTGACCAGTTTGCCGATCGCGTCGATCTTCAGTGGCCCGCTGCGGGTGTCGACCCAGGTCTCGGTGACCTTGCAGCCGCTCGCGGTCGCAGCGATGTCGTAGATCCAGGTGGCGCCCTTGACCGGGCCGACGCCGACCACGAACTCCAGGCGCTGGGGCGCGGTCGCGTCGGTGATCCTCACCGGGACCGACCACTTCTTGCCGCCGTTCTTGTTGTCGCCCTTGAACTTGGCGCCGGTCACGGCACTCGCGGCGCCGCCGATCCACTTGCCCCCGACGTTCTCGGGGCTCCACTCGCCCATCCGGGGCAGGTCGCTGATCATTGCCCAGACCTTCTCCGCCGGTGCCGCGATGTCGACCGACGCCGAGATGCGCTGCTGATCCGCCACTATGTGCTCCTTAGGGACCGTGGGTGACGCGCCGTCAGATTAGCGTGCCGCGCAAGAGACCGCGGAAGGCGCGCAGGGCGACCGAAGCGGCCGCCAGGTCGGCCTCGGCACCGCCCGCGATGTCGGCCAGCACCGCCCCGGCCCGGTCCACCGCGTCGCCGGCCTCGGCGCGCCAGGCCGCGAACGCCCCGGCCGGCGCCGAGCCCGGCCCGCCGGCCTCCAGCACTTCGGCGGTCAGCGCGGCATGCGCGGCCATCAGGTCCGCGCGTAGGCTGGCCCGGGCCATCGCCTTCCAGCGGTCGTCGCGCGGCAGCCCGTCGACCGCGGCCCGCAGCGCGCTGATCTCCAGCTGCTCGGCCAGCAGGAAGTACACCGCCGCGGTGTCGGCCAACGAGCGGTTGTGGCTGCGGGACACCTCGACGACGTCCAACGCCACGTAGGCCAGTTCGAACCCGGCCGTCCGCAACGCCAGCCCGGCCGGCACCCCGGCGTCGACCAGGGCGTCGCGGCGGGCGGTCAACGCCTGCGCGTCCGGCCCGCACAACGCCTTCGGCAACAGTTCGAGCACCTCACGGACGGGGGCGCCGAAGGCCGCCAACTCGGCGCCGATGTCGATCGGCGGACGGCGCTTGGCCAGCAGCCAACGTGTCGCCCGCTCGGCCAACCGACGCGCGGCCAACCGCATCGCGGTCAGCACGGACTCCTCGACCTTGGTGTCGAGCTCGCTGACCGCGGCCCGGAACGCCTCGAGGTCGAACGCGTCGCGGGCGACCAGGTAGGCCCGGACGATCTCGGTCGAGGCCGCCGCGGTCTCCTCGCGGACCCGGTGCACGAACGTGATTCCGGCGTCGTTGACCAGGTCGTTGACCACCGCGGTGGCGATGATCTCGCGATGCAGCGGGTGACGTCCGACGGAGTGCACGCACGCGTCGTGCAGTTCGGAGGGGAAGTAGTGCAGCGCGACGTCGCGCAGCGCCGGGGCATCCGGCAGGTCACCGCCGAGCAGTTCGTCGTAGAGGGAGATCTTGCTCCAGGCCAGCAGCACCGAGAGTTCCGGCGTGGTCAGCCCGCGGCCGTCCGCGGCGCGGGTGGCGATCTCCTTGTCGGCGGGGAGGAACTCGATCGCCCGGTCGAGCAGGCCGGCGCGTTCCAACGAGCGGATCAGCCGCGAGTGCACGTGCAACAGCGCCGGGGCCTGGACGGCCGCAACCGCGAGCGCCACGTTCTGCGCGTAGTTGTCGGCCAGCACCAGCGCCGCGACCTCGTCGGTCATCGAGGCCAGCAGTTTGGCGCGGTCGGCCGCCTCGGTGCCGGGGACGTCGAGCAGGATCTTGATGTTCACCTCGTGGTCGGAGGTGTCGACGCCGGCGGAGTTGTCGATGGCGTCGGTGTTGATCCGCCCGCCGGCCAGCGCGTACTCGATCCGGCCGCGTTGGGTGCACCCCAGATTGCCGCCCTCGCCGACGCACGCGGCGCGCAGTTCGGCGCCGTCGACGCGGATCCCGTCGTTGGCCTTGTCCCCGACCTCGGCGTGGGTCTCGCTGCTCGCCTTGACGTAGGTGCCGATGCCGCCGTTCCAGAGCAGGTCGACCGGTGCGAGCAGGATCGCGCGCAGCAGGTTGTTCGGCGGCAGCGCGATCACCGACTTGTCCAGCCCGAGCACGGCGCGGACCTGCGGTGAGATCGGGATCGACTTGGCGCTGCGCGGGTGCACCCCGCCGCCGGCCGAGATCAGGCGGGTGTCGTAGTCGGCCCAGGACGAACGCGGCAGCGCGAACATCCGGGTGCGTTCGGCGAACGACTCCTCCGGATCCGGGTCCGGGTCGAGGAACACGTGCCGGTGGTCGAAGGCCGCCAGCAGCCTGGTGTGCCGCGACAGCAGCATCCCGTTGCCGAACACGTCGCCGGACATGTCACCGATGCCGACGCAGGTGAAGTCCTGGCTCTGGCAGTCGATCCCGCGTTCCCGGAAGTGTCGTTTCACCGATTCCCAGGCGCCGCGCGCGGTGATGCCCATCACCTTGTGGTCGTAGCCGACCGAACCGCCCGAGGCGAAGGCGTCGCCCAGCCAGAAGTGGCGGGAGGTGCTGATCTCGTTGGCGATGTCGGAGAACTTCGCGGTGCCCTTGTCCGCCGCGACCACCAGGTAGGCGTCATCCGCGTCGTGCCGCACCACGTGCGGTGCCGGGACGACGGTGCCGTCACGCAGGTCGTCGGTGACGTCGAGCAGCGCGCCGACGAAGCTGCGGTAGCAGGCAATTCCCTCGGTGTTCTGCGCGTCGCGATCGCCGTCCGCTGACCCGGTCGGCGCAGGCGGGCGTTTGACCACGAAGCCGCCCTTGGCGCCGACCGGCACGATCACGGCGTTCTTGACCATCTGGGCCTTCACCAGGCCGAGGATCTCGGTGCGGAAGTCCTCGCGCCGGTCGGACCACCGCAGTCCGCCGCGGGCCACCGGGCCGAAGCGCAGGTGGACGCCCTCGACACCGGGGGAGTAGACCCAGATCTCGAACACGGGCCGCGGTGCCGGCAGGTCGGGGACCTGCTTCGGGTCGAGCTTGACGGCCAACGCCGGGCGCGGGTCGGTCGACTCCGGCGCGAAGTAGTTGGTCCGGGTGGTGGCCCGGATCAACGTCAGGAACGAGCGCAGGATGCGGTCCGCGTCGAGGCTGGGTACCTCGTCCAGCGCGGTCGCGATGTCCGTGTCCAGGGCGGTGAGTACCTCGACCCGGTCGGCCGCGTCGGCGGCGCCGAGGTCGAGGGAGAACTTCGCCTCGAACAGCCGGACCAGCATCCGGGCGATCGGGACGTGGGCGGTGACCACGTTCTCCAGGTATTCCTGGCCGAACGTGGTGCCGGCCTGCCGCAGGTATTTCGCGTAGGCGCGGAGCACGCTGACCTGACGCCACGTCAGACCGGCCAGCAGTACCAAGCGGTTGAAGCCGTCGGACTCGGCCTGCCCGCGGCGCACGGCCAGGAACGCCTCGCAGAACGCCTCCCGCACCGCGGCGGTCGGCTGCGCCTCGGCAGGTGCGGCCAGCCCGAAGTCGTAGATCCACGTCGGAGCAGGCTGTCCCGGGCACGCGATGTGGTACGGCTGCTCGTCGGTGACGTCGACGCCGAGGTGCTGCAGGACCGGCAGCAACTCGGACAGCGAGACCGCGTCACCACGGCGGTAGACGGTGAACCGGCGGGCATCCTCGGTCCCGTACAACCGAACCGACAAGTCGTCGCTGCCGGTCAGGCGTTCCAGGCGGGTCAGGTCGTCGACGGCGGCCCAGGCGGAGTTCGCCTCGCGGTACCCGGCCGGGAACGCCTCGGCGTAACGCGCCGTCAGTTCCGTTGCGCGCACGGGGTCGTAGCGTTCGTCGAGGGCTTCGGCGAGGTCCTCCCGCCAGGTCCGGGTCGCAGCGACCAGGCGGTCCTCGATCGCGGCGGTGTCGACCTGCCGACCCGCGGTGCGATCCGGGTCGACCCGCATCACGAAGTGCAACCGGGCCAGCACCGACTCGGTCACCCAGGCCGAGTGCTCGATGTTGAACCCGCCGAGCTCCTCGATCAGGATTTCCTCGATGCGCAGCCGGTTCGTGGTGTCGTAGCGGTCGCGTGGCAGGTACACCAGCGCGGAGACGAACCGGCCGAACTCGTCGCGGCGCAGGAACAGCCGCAGCCGGCGGCGCTCTTTCAGGTGCAGCACGGCCAGCAGGGTGTCGGCCAGCTGCGCGGTCGGCGTGATGTAGAGCTCGTCGCGCGGGTAGGTCTCGACGGCCTCGATCAGGTCGCGGCCGGAGTAGCTGTTCGGGGCAAAGCCGGTGATCGCGAACAACTCGTCGACCTTGCGCCGCAGCATCGGGATCCGCAGCACGCTCTCGCTGTAGGCCGAGCGGGCGAACAGCCCGAGGAACCGACGCTCGCCCAGCACGCGGCCGCGATCGTCGTACCGCTTCACGCCGATGAAGTCGAGATAGGCCGGACGGTGCACGGTCGATCGCGAGGTCGACTTGTTCACGATGACCGGTCGCGGGTCCTCCCAGACCCGTTCGCGGATCTCGGGAGGCAACGCGTCGAAGGAGAACGAGAGCGGGGCGTCGCCGCGCAGGATCCCCAGCCCGCTGCCCGGAACGCCGACCAGCGCCGCGCCCCGGTCGTCGTTCTCCAGCGCGTATTCCCGGTAGCCCAGGAACGTGAAGTGGTTGTCGGCCAGCCAGCACAGCAGATCCGCGGCCTCGCCGTGCTCGGGGTCGGCGGCCGCCTCGGGGTCCGCCTGCCCGCCGAGCAGGTCGCCGGCGGCCCGCAGCGCCGCCTCGCCCATCTTCTGCCAGTCCTCGACGGAGTTGCGCACGTCGGACAGCACCCGGCGCAGGCCCGTCTCGATCGCGCTCGCCTCGTCGGCGGTGACCCGGGCGATCTCGACGTGGATCCAGGACTCCCGGGTGTCCTCCGCGCCAGGTGCCGCTAGGTCGGCCAGGCCGAGCAAGCCGCCGGCCACGTCGCGGCGGACCACCGGCTGCGGGTGGACGGTCAGCGCGATCGCGTGGTCGGCCTGGTTGAGCTCGGAGGTCACCGAGTCGACCAGGAACGGCATGTCATCGGTGACCACCTCGATCACCGACCGGCCCGCGGCCGACCACCCGTCGGGTTCGACCAGCGGCGTGCGGACCCGGACCCGGGCCGTGCCCTGCGGCCGGTTGGCCGCCAGCTCCAGGTGCGAGGCCACCGCGCCGGCCAGATCGGCCTGCCCTCGCCCGCCCAGGTCCTCGGCGACGACGTGCCGCCAGTAGGCGCGGCCGAGCGCATCGAGTTCGACGGGGGTCAGTCGGGTCACCGGTGATCCATCTGCTGCCACAGTCCCGATTCTTCCCACACCGGCCATCCGGTGATCGGCCGGTGGGGGTCCGGCGCGATCAGGCGCCGACGGCCGAGGTGTCGGTGACCGAGTCGAGGTCGGCGTAGACCACGACGTTGTCCAGGTAGTGCCGGGTGTGCGGGTCCAGGTCGCCGCCGCAGGTGATCAGGCGCAGTCCGGGGTGGTCGAGGTTGCCGTAGACGTCCTCGACGGGGAAATTCCGTTGCGGGTAACGGGTCACCGTGGCCACCCGGAACGTGACTTGGCTGCCGTCGGCCCGGGTGATCCGGACCCGGTCGCCCGGCCGCAACGCGCCGAGCCGGTAGAACACCGAGGGTCCGTCGTGGGCGGAGTCCAGGTGGCCGGTGAGGATCGCCGGACCGACCTCGCCCGGGCTCGGCGACCGGTCGTACCAGGCCACGTTGCCGTATCCGGGTCCTGGCGCGGGCACCTCGAGGGTGCCGTCGTCGGCCAGGCCGAGCGGGATCACCGGGGCGTGGACGTCGATCGCGGCGATGTCGATGCGCACCGGGGCGGAGGCGGCCAGCAGCCCCGGCGTCGGGTCGACGTGGACAATCACACCCAGCCGCACCGTGCGCAGCGCGGGTCCCCCCGGGCCCGCGGCCGGCATCGGGGCGCTGGAATGCATTTGCGGCGGCGTGATCGCGGCCTCGACGATCGTGACCATCCCGGCCGTGAAGAGCCCCACGCCCGCGCCGATCAGCCCGGCGCGGGCGTGACGCTTCATGGCTGCCTTGCCGGTCAGCGGGCTACCGACAGACGGCGGGACCGCGCCCGGAGCACGAGCGGTGCACCGAGCAGTAACGCGCCGGCGCCGGCCGCGCCGACACCGAGCGCCATCCGCGGGTCGGCACCGGCGATTGCGGTCGACCCGCCACCGGCCTTCGCGCCACCCATGGGCTTGGCGGCCACCTGGGCCTTGGCCGCGCCGGCCTTCGGGGCGGACCCCGCCGGGCTCGGCTTCGAGTCGGCCGCAGCCGGGCCGACACCGCTCACCACTGTGGCGGCTACAAACGCAAGACTCGCGACCGCACAGGTCGCCGCACCGCTCTTCATTGTCCGAACCAACTTTCCCGGGGGAGGACGTCCGGCACGTGCCCGACGGCGGTGGACAATCTGGTGCGGGCGCGGCTGCGGAAGCCACGCACGCCGGCCCAACAGCAGATGAACCGATGCACTCAGAGGTGGTCGCGCAGCTCCCACAGCACCGGGTAGTACCGGACCGGCAGCCGGCTGCGCAGGTACGGCCCACCGGAGGAGCCGCCGGTCCCCGAGCGGGTGCCGATCTGTCGTTCGACCATCACCACATGCCGGGAGCGCCACAGCCAGGCGTTCGCATCGTGCTCGAGCAGGGCCTCGGCCAGGTCCCACTCGGCGCCGTAGGAGTCGCGGTCGCCGGCGACGGTCAGCAGCGACTCGACGATCGCCGCCCGCCCGTCGGGCGTGCTGCCCTCGGTCGCCAGACCGCGGGCGGCGAGCACGTGCCGATAGCCGTCCCAGAGCGTGGGCTCGGCCAGGCGCCGTTCCAGCCGCTGCTTCTCGGCGTCGGTCAGCCCGACGAAGCGTTCCAGGAACTCCGGGTCCTTGGCCCCGGACAGAAACTCGATCTCCCGGAACTGCGCGGACTGGAAGCCGCTGGCCGGTGCGAGCCGGGAGCGGAACACCCCGAAGTCCTGCGGGGTCATCGTCTCCAGCACGTCGACCTGGCCGATCAGCACCTTCTCGATCGTCGCGACCCGGGACAGCAGGTGCCGTGCCCGCCACAGCCGATCACCGAACATGGCCGCCCGGACCGCCTCGAGCTCGTGCAGGACTTCCTGGAACCACAGCTCGTAGACCTGATGAATGGTGATGAACAACAGTTCATCGTGGGCCGGGGGGTCGGCGAGCGTGCGTTGCTGACCCAGCACTTCGGGCAACCGCAGGTACGACCCGTAGGTCAGCCGCGCACCGTCCTCGCCGAACGATGTGGGCGTCGCATCGGGCACACGGCGACCCTACGGGGTGCCGCCGCGTAGGGTCGGACGGTGGCCGGTCCCGATTTCACTGATTCGCTCAAGGCGCTCGAGACGACGCTGTCCTCCGTCGAGCACGTCGTCGACCTCGACAAGCTGCGGCGCGAGCACGCCGACCTGGAGGAGCAGGCCGGGGCGCCGAACCTCTGGGACGATCAGGAGCGGGCGCAGAAGGTGACCAGCCGGATGTCGGTGGTCGCCTCCGAGATCGGTCGAGTCGACTCGGTCCGGCGTCGGCTGGACGATCTGGGCGTGCTCTGGGAGATGGCCGAGGAGGCCGACGACGCCGACACCCGGGCCGAGGCCGAGGTCGAGTTGGCGTCGCTGACCAAGGACATCGGCGATCTCGAGGTCCGCACGCTCTTGTCGGGCGAGTACGACGACCGTGACGCCCTGGTGACGATCCGCTCCGAGGCCGGTGGCGTCGACGCCGCCGACTTCGCCGAGATGCTGATGCGGATGTACCTGCGCTGGGCGGAGCGGCACAACTACAAGACCGAGGTCTACGACACCTCCTACGCCGAGGAGGCCGGCATCAAGTCGGCCACGTTCGTGGTCCACGCCCCGCACGCCTACGGGACGCTGTCGGTCGAGCAGGGCACCCACCGGCTGGTCCGGATCTCGCCGTTCGACAACCAGGGCCGCCGGCAGACCTCGTTCGCCGCGGTCGAGGTCGTCCCGGTCACCGAGCACACCGACCACGTCGAGATCCCCGAGGACGAACTGCGGGTCGACGTCTACCGCTCCTCGGGCCCGGGTGGGCAGGGCGTCAACACCACCGACTCGGCGGTCCGGCTGACGCACATCCCGACCAACATCGTCGTGTCCTGCCAGAACGAGCGCTCGCAGCTGCAGAACAAGGCCCGGGCCATGGAGGTCCTGCAGGCCAAGCTGCTCGAGGTCCGCCGCCGCGAGGAGCAGGCCAAGATCAACGCGCTCAAGGACGACTCGTCCGGGTCCTGGGGGAACCAGATGCGGTCCTACGTCATCCATCCGTACCAGATGGTCAAGGACCTGCGCACCGAGCACGAGGTCGGCAACCCGACGGCCGTGTTCAACGGCGAGATCGACGACTTCATCGAGGCCGGGATCCGCTGGCGACGCTCCGGCGACTGAGCCCCGACACCGGGCGGGATCGGGGGCGCCCGTTTCGTCTCGGCGCCTAATATCGAGGTGTCGGGCACGCCGGCACATCGCCCGGGGAGAGCGATACCAGTCCCATGATCCGTCTGGAGAACGTCACCAAGATCTACCCGAGCCAGGATCAGCCTGCGCTGCGGGAGGTCTCCCTCGAGGTGGCCAAGGGCGAGTTCGTGTTCCTGGTCGGGGCTTCCGGATCGGGCAAGTCGACGATGTTGCGGCTGATCCTCAAGGAGGAGCGGCCCTCGCAGGGTGCCATCCACGTGCTCGGCAAGGACCTGTCCCGGCTGTCGAACTGGAAGGTCCCGGCGCTGCGGCGCCAGATCGGGGCGGTGTTCCAGGACTTCCGGTTGCTGCCGAACAAGACCGTGCAGGAGAACGTCGCGTTCGCCCTGGAGGTGCTGGGCAAGTCGCGCGGGCTGACCCGCAAGGTCGTCCCCGAGGTGCTCGATCTGGTCGGCCTGGCAGACAAGGCCGACCGCATGCCCGACGAGCTGTCCGGCGGCGAGCAGCAGCGGGTGGCGATCGCCCGGGCCTTCGTCAACCGGCCCCTGATCCTGATCGCCGACGAGCCGACCGGGAACCTCGACCCCAACACCTCGGTCGGGATCATGAAGCTGCTGGACCGGATCAACCGGACCGGCACCACGGTGGTGATGGCCACCCACGACCAGGCGATCGTCGATCAGATGCGCAAGCGGGTCGTCGAGCTCGACAACGGGCGCATGGTCCGCGACCAGGACCGCGGCGTGTACGGG
The DNA here is from genome assembly GCA_036269075.1 of Sporichthyaceae bacterium. NCBI lineage: Bacteria > Bacillati > Actinomycetota > Actinomycetes > Sporichthyales > Sporichthyaceae > Sporichthyaceae bacterium. The sequence goes on along the minus strand of DATASX010000007.1, from coordinate 53,403 downwards.
TACACGGCGTGAGGTTCTCGTTCGTCACCGCGGAGATCATCGCGGGGCTGCGACGCAACCTGACGATGACGATCGCCGTGGTGATCACAACCGCGGTGGCGTTGTCGCTGTTCGGGCTGGCGTTGTTGACCGGCAAGCAGGTCAACACGATGAAGGGCTACTGGTACGACAAGGTCGAGGTCTCGCTGTTCCTCTGCCTGCCCGACTCGACGACCGCGAGTTGCCACGGCGGGGCGGTCACCGACGCCCAGAAGGCGGAGATCCAGTCCGACCTGACCAAGCTCAAGCCGCTGGTCTCGCAGGTGTACTACGAGTCCAAGACCGAGGCCTATCAGCGATTCAAGACGCAGTTCTCCGGCTCGGCGATCGCCGACAACATCACCCCGGACCAGATGCCGGAGTCGTTCCGGGTCAGGCTGTCCGACCCCACCAAGTACGACATCATCTACAGCGCCTTCAACGGCCGCCCGGGCATCGAGCAGGTGCAGGACGAGCGCAAGGTGCTCGAGCCGTTCTTCCGGGTGCTGCGCGCGGTGTCGGTCGGGGCACTCCTGCTGGCCGGGATCATCCTGGCCGCCGCTCTGCTGCTGATCATCAACACGATCCGCATCTCGGCATTCAGCCGACGGCGGGAGACCGGGATCAAACGCCTGGTCGGCGCCTCGAACTTCTCGATCCGGCTGCCGTTCATCCTGGAGGGCGCGGTCGCCGGGGGAGTCGGGGCGTGCCTGGCCACCGTGCTGGTCTCGTTGGCCAAGTGGGGCGGGGTCGACCACTACCTGAGGCCGAACTTCCAGTTCACGAACTTCATCGGCTGGGGCGCCGTCGCGGCGACCGTGCCGTGGCTGTTCCTGCTCGGCGTCGGGGTCTCCTCGCTGGTCTCGGCCGTCACGCTGCGGCGCTACCTGCGCGTCTGAGCGCTGGGGTGGATGACCCGTTGGGTCCGGCGTGGCCCGCCCGCCTCTTCACGGCTGACCCTGATACTGGTGATACAGGTGGGGTCTTTGGGGTGGTGGTTGTCGTGCGTCTGGGGCGGGTTGTCACTACGGCGCTCGCGGTCACGACCCTGGTCGGGGCAGTCGTTCCGGCAGCGGTCGCGGGCGACGACCCCCGGACCAAGAAGAAGGCAGTCGACGCCAAGGTCGCGGCGCTGAAGAGCGCGGTGCAGGTCAGCGCCGCGCAGGTGGTGGCCGCGACCACTGCCCTGGACTCGGCGAACGCCAAACTGCCGGTCGCCCAGGCCCGACTGGCCTCCGCCCGCCAGGCGCTGGCCGGGGCGAAGGACGCCGAAGCCGCCGCCACTACGCGGCTGGCCCAGACGTCGATCGAGGGCGTGCGGACCGCGATGACCGCCGATCACGTCACCGAGGACATGCTCGCCCACCGCTCCGCCGTCGGGGCGCTGGCGCGGCAGGTCTACATCGGCGGTGACCTGGCCCGGTTGGGGGTGGCGTTGGGGGCCCGCAGCCCGCAGGACTTCATTTCGGCGCTGCAGTTCGCCCGGGTGGTCACCCGCTCCGAGCGCGCGACCCTCGACAACCTCGACGCGGAACGGCGCTCGCTGGCCTTTCAGCAGGCCCGTCTGGTCGCGCTGCGGGAGCAGCAGCGCATCGACACGCAGGCCGCGCACGACGCCGTCGAGCGCGGTGGGCAGGCTGCGGCCGACGCCGACGACGCCAACACCGACGTCGAGAACCTGATCGCCCTACGCGGCAAGGCACTGGGCGACGCGGAGAAACTGAAGGCCGCGGTCGAGGCGACGTTCGCCGCCGAGGAGGCCGAGTCCAATCGGCTGGCCAAGGAGATCGCCGAACGGGCCGCCGCCGCCCGGCGCGCGCACCGCGGTCTGCCCGTCCCGCTCGGCGACGGCATCCTGAGCTTCCCGGTGATCGGCCCGATCACCTCACCGTTCGGCATGCGGTACCACCCGATCCTGCACCGCTGGAAGCTGCACACCGGTACCGACTTCGGGGTGCCCTCCGGAACCGCGGTCCGCGCCGCGGCCGACGGGGTCGTGCTCGAGGACCTGCACAACGTCGCCTACGGAAATCGGGTCATCATCGACCACGGCCTGGTCGGCGGCGTCTACCTGGTGACCACCTACAACCACCTCAGTCGATGGGTGGTCCACAAGGGCCAGCAGGTCAAGCGCGGTCAGGTGGTTGCCTACTCCGGGAACACCGGCTGGACGACCGGACCGCACCTGCATTTCGAGGTGCTGGTCGACGGGAAGTTCGTCAACCCGATGAGCTGGCTGCGCGCGCTGCGGGACGCCTCATGATCCCTGCGGACAACAGACTTCAATCGGCTCGGGAGCCCGAACAGGCTCGCAAGCTCGCTTGTTCGGCTCCGCTCGCCTCAATCGTTTGTAAGCTCTCCCGCCATGGGCAAGGAGCCGGGCCGCAAGTTCGTGGCGCAGAACAAGAAGGCGCGGCACGACTACTTCATCGAGGACACCTACGAGGCCGGGCTGGTGCTGACCGGTACCGAGGTGAAATCGCTGCGCGCCGGTCGGGCGTCGTTGGTCGACGGGTTCGCGACATTCCGTGACGGGGAGATGTACCTGCACGCGGTCCACATCCCCGAGTACACCCAGGGCACCTGGACCAACCACGAACCGCGGCGGATCCGCAAGCTGCTGCTGCACCGGGCCGAGATCGAGCGCTGGGCCCAGAAGACCCGGGAGTCCGGGCTGACGATCGTCCCGCTCTCGATGTACTTCTCCGACGGCCGGGCCAAGGTGGAGCTGGCGCTGGCCCGCGGAAAGAAGCAGCACGACAAGCGGGAGGCGCTGGCCGAACGGCAGGCAACCCGGGAGATGGCCCGGGAGATGAGCCGCCGCAACCGTCGCTACGGATGAGCCGCGGCGGCCGCCAACGCCCGTAGGGCGGCCCGGACCTTGTCGGCCAGGAACGCGTTCGGGTGCAGGCGGGCCACCTGCGCCAGCGTCGTGGGGTGGTCCTCGACGACGATCACGAAGTGTCCGCGCCGTTGCGCGTCGGTCACCGCAGCGGGGTCGAGCTTCGCGGCCGAGACCACCAGCACCCGGTACGGGGCCTTCCAGCCGGCAGCGTCGGCGAAGACCAGCCCGAGGTCTCGGGCGCCGGTGACGCGCATCTGCGCCAGGACTTGCGCGTCGGAGCTGAGCACTGTGAGCCGCCAGGGGTCGGCCATCCCGTGCACGGTGACGACGTCCATGATCCGGTGCGCCTGGGCCAGGGTGGTGGACGATGCGACGTTCAGGTAGACGTGGGTCGGCGTGGGCGCGATCCGGGCCAGCACCGCGTCCAGCGTCGGGACCGTGCCGCCGCTCCTGAGCCGGCACCTCGTCAGCGCAGCCGCAGTCAGGTGTGCGACGGCGCCGCGGCAGTCGGTGGCCTTCCCGAGGTACTCGTCGGCGAACACCACCGGACGATCGTCGGAGCTCATCCGGACGTCGAACTCGACACCGTCGACCCCGGCCGCGGCAGCCTTGCCGATCGCGCCGACGGTGTCGGCCGCACCCCAGTCCGAGCCGCCACGTTGCCCGATCACCTGGATCCGCGGCGCAGGCGCCGCTGCGGCGACGGTTCGCGCCGCCGGACGTGCGATGGCGTGACTGGTCAACGTTCCCGGGCCCAACGACAGGATGAAGATCGTGGCCGCCGCGCAGGCCACGGTCATCAGCACGGGGCCGCGTTCGCGGGCACCGCGGACAATCGCGTCGAGTTTCATCTTCGGCCCCCGAAAGTGCGCCGATCCCAGTGCAGATGCTCGACCCGGAGCGCCGCCCTCGAATACGTCGTGGGCCGTTCGGGTGAACCCGCCCCCTGGCGATCGGCCCAGCCAACCGTCGGTCCCAGGCGCTATCCTGGAGACGTCCCGGCAGGCCACGAGCCGACCCGGGGCGCACAACTCAACAGGGGGTGATCGGTTTCGACTGCGGATGTCGGTGCAGGAGAAGCGGGCCGAGGATGCGGGGACGATCTCGTTAACCATGCCTCGCAAAAAAAATAAGCGCCAAGGTTAATAACCAGCGCGACCTCGCTCTCGCCGCCTGACGGTAGAGCACTAGGAGGTCTGTCAGCCCGGGGAGTGCCTTCGACCCGGTGTCTGGCATCAGCTAGAGGGCTTACCCTCCGACCCGGTCACGGGGACGGTTGGGACATCAAACAGTGACTGAGCCTGTCGGGGAGCTTGCCTGTGTGACTCCTCGGGGCTGAGAAAATCAACAGCAGGCTGCGCCCGGAGAAGACCTGGATCGGTGCCGTAGGACGCGGGTTCAATTCCCGCCACCTCCACGAGTCGAGAGGTGAGGTGTGCCCGCGGAAAGCGCGGGCCACCTCGCCTCGTCATTTCATTGCGTCGCGTCGCGTCGCGCTTCGCCGTGCTCGCTGCGCTCGCCGGCTCCGCCCCTGGGTGGGGCGTCCGCGCCGTGCTCGCTATCGCTCGCCGGCTCCAGCCACTTGGTGGGGGCGGGTTCAGCCGTGCTCGCTGCGCTCGCCGGCTCCGCCCCTGGGTGGGGCGTCCGCGCCGTGCCGTATCGCTCGCCGGCTCCAGCCACTTGGTGGGGGCGCGTTCAGCTCTGCACACCTTTCGCGGGCGCGAGGCCCTTTCGGGCTGGGCCCCCTGGGCATGTTTCGGATTGCCGGTGGCAGGTTGCCGAACCTGGGGGAAGCTTGCGATCGCTTGCCGCGACCCGGTGATAACTGGGCCCCCGTTCGGTGGAGTGGGCTTTCCGGAGCCGGGGTGAAAGGCGCCAATTGGCACCACCTCGGAAACGGACACAGAGGACCAATCCCGGCGAATTGAATCCGGGAGAACGACCTGGCCGACTTCACCAAGTCCGGCGAATGCTCGGACTGGGCGCCGGTTCTGCCCGGTCTGTGCAACGTCGGATTCGGGTGGCGCACGCCGCCGCCCTACAACGTGACGATCCAGGTCCGCATCCAGCGGAGGCACCACGAGTTCTACAAGGTGTTCAACCGCGAGGGCGTCGTCAGCACCTGGGTCGCTCCCGGCGAGAAGGCCTTGGTGCTTCTTCGCCCGGGCCTGACGCCTCGTCATTTCCCTCGGTCGACCCGGTGCCGGTCGATCGCGGGTAGCCTGCGACTTCCGTTGGACGGGAGGAACGCGGGCGTCGTCGTTCACCATCGGTCTGCTGGTGTTCCGCGATGTCGAGGAGCTGGACTTCGTCGGGCCCTGGGAGGTGTTCACCGCCTCGGCGGCGCTGCGGGAACAGCCCGGCGAAGCGCCGGACCGGGCAGTGCTCGTGGCCGCCGGCTCGCAGCCGATTCGGTGCAGCAAGGGCCTGCGGATCATCCCGGAGACGACTTTCGACAGCCATCCGCCGTTGGACTTCGTCCTGGTGCCCGGTGGCCTGGGCATCCGCCGTGAGGCGGAGAACCCGCAATTGCTCGCGTGGCTGGCGAAGGTGGCCGAGCCGGCGGACTGGGTGACGAGCGTGTGCACCGGCATCGACAGGAGGGCCACTGTTGGGCAACGTTGCAACGGGAGCGGTTGGGAGGCGGCGGGAAACGCCTCCCGAGTTGCAACTCTGCCCAGCAGTGGTGGGGCCTGAAGAGTGGTGGGGCCTGAGGAGATAGGCCTGGGAAAACACGAGGGGGCGGCACCCGAGTGGGTGCCGCCCCCTGGTGGGGTTCGCAGGGACTACTTGCCGTTGGCCCGGGTCAGGGCGGCCAGGGCGGCGGAGCCGGACAGGCTGGCCAGGGTCTCCCGGACGGTCGAGAGCTGGGCCTGGATGCTGTCGCGACGGTGGGTCAGGGCGGCAACCTCGCGCTCGGCCTCCTGGCCCAGGCGGGCGGCGCGCTCGGAGGTCTCCTCGACCAGCTCGCGGGCGGCGGCACGGGCGGCCTCGATGAGGGCCTGGGCGGCGCGCTGCGAGTCCTCGGTCATCTGGGTGGACTCGGCCTTCATCTGGGCGGCCAGCTGAGCGGTCTCGGAAAGACGACGCTCCGCGGTCTCCTGCCGGGCAACGACGTCGCGCTCGAACTGCTCGCGCTGGGTGGTCATCCGGGTCTCGGTGTCGGTGGCGAGCTGGGCGCCGTGGGCGCGGGCAGCCTCGACGACCTCACCGGCACCGCCGGCAATGCGGGCGGCCTTGTCGTCGCCCTGCTGGCGGATCATCTGCGCTTCCTGCTGGGCCTGCGCGATCATCTGCATCTGCGCCTCGCGGGCGGCGGCCTCGGCGTTGCCGGCCTCCTCGTTCATCCGTGCGCGCATCGAGTCCGCGGCAGCCTGAGCCATCTCACGGTCGCGGCGACCGACGGCGGCGGCTTCCTGGGTGATGCGGTTGCCGTCGTCGTCGGCGGACTTCAGGATGCTCTCGAGCTGGCGGGAAACGGTCACGTAGTAGGGCGAGTTGTCGTCGGGGCGGCCCATCGTGCCGTTCATCCGGGAGATCTCGCGCTGGAGCTCGGCAGCCCGACGCTCGAAGGCAGCCCGCTCGGCGGAAAGAGCGGAGACCTTGGCGTCGACGGCGGTCCGGTCGTAACCGCGCATCGCGGTGTCGAAGGACGGCGCGGTGGGGTTCATGGTCATGGGTGTCACAGATCCTTCGTCAGCACGGACGTGAAGTTTTGTCTTGTGCGGTGGCGTCGGTGGGCGGGCCCCCGGTCTTTCGCCTTGATCCAAAGAGTTGCAGGGTTGTGGCCGTTCCGCCGGACAAGACGAAATTTGCCGGGCGGAGACGGCAATTTTTTACATTCGAAGAGGGCGGAAGATCACCGATGGTCCATATCGGAAATTGCTCCGAATTGCGGGGATCACGACTTTCCACCGGAAATGTCCGAATTGCGCCCACGCGCCGTGTTCGAACGCCCACCGGCCGCGCTCGTCCATGATCACCGCAACCAGATCCGCAGGCCGAGGTAGGCAAGCGCCCCGACCACCCAGAGCAGCCACCAGTTGCAGGCCCGCCGGAACCCCGCGGCCACCGGTCCGCGGGGGTCGGCCCGCCAGGTGACGGTGGCCACCAGATCAGTGGTCGGCTGCGGCCCGCGTGCGGCGAGCAGAGCAGTGCGTTGGGCCCGCGCGCGCAGGCCGCCGCGGACAGCGAGCACCGCTCCGACAACCGCCAGCACTGGGCTCAGCGCCGGTGGCATCACCCGCGGAATCGCGCTCAGCGCCACCAAGGCCGTCAGCACGACCCACTGGACCTGATGCACGTGCAGGCGGCGGCGGGCGGCCCGGGCGTGCTCCTGCGCCCCCGGGGCCACCGGCCCCGGGTCGGGCAACGGGAGCGTCCTGTTCTCGGACACGGTCGATCCGTTCGGGCTGCCTGGTACGGCCGGTGACTGCTTCCAGCAAAACACGTCCGCTGTCCGCGCGTGAGCGTTCTCCGCGACCGGTCCGGCCGGTTGTTCCGGACCGATCGCGGTTCGCCGCCAACCCGGCTCGGGTCGCTCACCGAATAACTGGGCAGAAGAACCGATCGCGGGGAGCGGCAGCACATGGGGCGAACACCGGGGCTGTCGGTCCGCCCGGCCCGGGACACGACGCGACTGGTTGTCCTTGTGCTGCCCGGTGGCCGGGCGCAGAGCAGTTCGCCGGTCCGCCCGTGGAACCTCTCCTACCTGCGGATGGTGCCGTTCTGCCGGACGGCACGGCACGGCCCGGTCGGTCGGTCGGTGGCCACCGCCCTGCTCCGGTACCGGGTCCGCGGCTGGAACGGAGCGCAGCCGGCCCCGGTGCGCGACGCCCGCTGGGCGCTGGACGAGCTGCGTCGGCAGTTCCCCGGCGTGCCCGTCGTGCTGCTGGGCCATTCGATGGGCGGCCGCACCGCCTTGGCACTGCTCGCCGAGCCGGACGTGGTCGCCACCATCGCCCTGGCCCCGTGGCTGCCGCCGGGCGAGTCCCAGGTCCCGCTGGGTACCGGTCGCCTGCTGGTGATGCACGGCACCGCCGACCGCTGGACCGACCCCGCCGCCTCACGGGAGTACATCGAGCGGGTCGCTGCCGCGCGTGGGGACGCGACCTGGGTGCCGGTCCCCGGGGTCGGGCACTTCATGCTGCGGCGCCGGCGGCGCCGGCGTCGGGCGGTGACCGCGTTCCTGGCGCAGGTGCTCGCCGCCGACGGGCAAGCCGCCGGCACCGTCGCGTCGAACCTGGCAGGTGACGATGCCGACCTCGGGTGAGCCGACGTCGGTCGATCCGGAAGCCGGGAGGGTCGAAGCGGTGCAGGTCAGTTCGGGGGCGCCGCGTCGCCGGATCGCGGTCGTGGGCGCGGGGGTCTCCGGCCTGACCGCCGCCTGGGTCCTGCAGCGCAGCGCCGACGTCACCCTCTACGAGGCGGACAACCGCCTGGGCGGTCACGCCCACACCCATGACGTCATCCACCGCGCTGCCACGATCGGGGTGGACAGCGGGTTCATCGTCCACAACGAGAGGACGTATCCGACGCTGTTGCGCCTGTTCGCCGCGCTCGGGGTGGCCACCCGCGACTCGGACATGTCGATGTCGGTCCGGTGCGACGGGTGCGGTCTGGAGTACGCCGGGGCCCGCGGGGTACGCGGCCTGTTCCCGCAGCGCAGCAACCTGCGCCCGGCCTACCTGCGGATGCTGACCGAGGTGCCGCGGTTCCACCGCGACGCACGCGCGCTGCTGCGTCGCCCGGCCGTCGGCGCCGAGCCGACCCTGGGCGAGTTCGTCGCCGCTCGCGGCTACTCGACCTATTTCCGGTCGCACTTCCTCGTCCCGGTCGTCGCCGCGGTCTGGTCATGCGCCCCGGGCAGCGTGCTGGACTACCCGGCGCGCTACCTGTTCGAGTTCCTGGAGAACCACGGGATGCTCCGGGTCACCGGTGCGCCGCGCTGGCGGACCGTGGTCGGCGGGTCGCGCAGCTACGTCGAGGCGGTCGCGAAGGAACTGTCCGCCGTCGCCACCGCCACCCCGGTGCGGGTGCTGAGCCGGACGGCCGACGGGGTCGAGATCCGCGACGACGCCGACTCACTCGCCTGCTTCGACGCCGCCGTCGTGGCCACCCACCCGGACCAGGCATTGCGTCTGCTGGCCGCGCCCACCACCGCGGAGCGCGACGTGCTCGGCGCGTTCCCCTACTCGGCGAACCACACCGTCCTGCACACCGACCCCGAGCCGCTGCCGCGGTCGGCCGGCGCGCAGGCGTCCTGGAACTACCGGCTGGCCGACTGCACGGCCGCCCCGGACCGGGTGCGGGTCAGCTACGACATGAACCGCCTGCAGGGCCTTCCCGGCCCGGACCGCTATGTGGTCACCCTCAACGACCCGGACAGCGTCGACCCCGCTCGGGTCATCGCCCGGATGCTCTACGAGCACCCCGTCTACACGCCGAAGTCGGTGGCCGCTCAGCGCCGGCTGCCGGACCTGGCCGACGACCGGGTCGCGTTCGCCGGGGCCTACCACGGCTGGGGCTTCCACGAGGACGGCGCGGCCTCCGGGTTGCGCGCCGCGCTCCGATTGGGCGGCCGGTGGTGACCGCGGACGTGACGGAGCGTCAGAAGGCCTCGGTGGCGACAGATCCCACCGATCGGTGGGGTGGCGCGGCGATCTACGACACCGTGGTCGCGCACGCCCGGCGGACGCCGGTCGAGAACTCGTTCCGCTACCGCAGCTACAGCTGGCTGGTCGACCTGGACCGGTTGCCGCGCCTGCCTCGCCCGGTGCGCAAGCTCGCGGAGTTCCGGGCTGCCGACCACCTCGGCCGGCCGGACCGGTCGCTGCGCGCCAACCTCGACGCCTACCTGGCGACCGAGGGCGTCGAGCTGGCCGGCGGCCGGATCCTCATGCTGGCCAACGCCCGCGTCCTCGGACACGTGTTCAACCCGTTGTCCGTCTACTGGTGCCACGACCCGGACGGTGGACTGGTGTGCGTGGTCGCCGAGGTCCACAACACCTACGGCCAACGGCACCGTTACCTGCTGCGCCCGGACCTCGACGGCTGCGCCGAATTCGCGAAGGAGTTCTACGTCTCGCCGTTCTACCCGGTCGACGGGAACTACCGGATGCGGCTGCCGATCCCGGGGGAGCGGTTGGCGCTGAGCATCGAACTGCTGCGCGGGCAGGACCGGCCGTTCGTGGCCGCGCTGCGCGGCTGTCGGCGCCCGGCCGGTACCGCGAACCTGCTGCGCGCGGTGGCCCGGGTGCCGCTGGTCACCCTGACCGTCGCCGCCCAGATCCGTTACCAGGGCGTGCGTTTGTGGCTGCGTCGCCTGCCTGTCGCCCCACGTCCGCCGCACGCCGCACAGCAGGAGGTCGCCATGAACGAGCGCAGCGAGGTCGAAGCGTGAGCATGACGACGCCCCGGCGCGGTTCTTACCGCACGGAGGTCGACGCGGCGCGATGGCCCGACGTCGCGACGCTGCCGCCCGGCGGCCTGCGTACCCGCGTCGCGCAGGGGTTGTTCGAACGCGTTGCCGCGCGCCTCCCGCTGCGGATCCTGCTGCCGGACGGCCGCAACATCGGCGCCGGGGACGCGGCCGATCCGGTGATGTTGCTGATCCGGCCGTGGGCGCTCTACCGCCGCCTCGGCGCCGGCGGGCTGATCGGCTTCGGCGAGGCCTACCTGGCCGAGGACTGGACCGCCACCGACCTGCCCGCGGTGCTCACCGTGTTCTGCCGGCGCATGGCCAGCCTGATCCCGCCGCCGCTGCAGCGCCTGCGCGACATCGCCGTGCACCGGCACCCGCGCGGCGACCGCGGCACGATCAGCAACGCCCGCAACAACATCTCCCGGCACTACGACCTGTCCAACGATCTTTTCACGCTCTTCCTCGACGAGTCGATGACCTACTCCTCGGCGCTGTTCGGCCCAGGCGACGGGTCGGTGGAGATCGCGGCTCGCGCCGGGTTCGGCGACCTCCCGGAGGCACAACGGCACAAGATCGACCGACTGCTCGACGCCGCCGGGGTCGGGCCGGGCTCGCGAGTACTGGAGATCGGCACCGGCTGGGGCGAGCTCGCGCTGCGCGCTGGTGCCCGCGGCGCCACCGTCCGCTCCATCACCTTGTCCGAGGAGCAGCGCACGCTGGCGTTGCGGCGGATCGCCGCCGCCGGGCTGTCCGACCGGGTCGACGTCGAGCTGTGCGACTACCGCGCCGTGCAGGGCAGCTACGACGCCGTGGTCTCGGTGGAGATGATCGAGGCGGTCGGCTTCGAGTTCTGGCCGCAGTACTTCGCGACGCTGGACCGGGTGCTCGCCCCCGGCGGCCGGGTCGGGCTGCAGGCAATCACCATGCCCCACGACCGGATGCTCGCCTCCCGGGACACCTACACCTGGATCCACAAGTACGTGTTCCCCGGCGGTCTGATCCCCTCGGTCACCTCGGTGGAGGAGTCGTCGTCCGCGGCCGGCTTGCGGGTCGTTTCCCGGCACGGCTTCGGTCTGCACTACGCCGAGACGCTACGGATCTGGCGCGAGGGGTTCACCGAGCGGGCCGGTCAGGTCGACGCGCTCGGCTTCGACGACACGTTCCGTCGGATGTGGACCTTCTATCTGGCCTACTCGGAGGCCGGCTTCCGGTCGCGGTATCTCGACGTCTACCAATTCGTGCTGGCCAAGGGGGAACTGTGAAGCAAAGCGTGGCGCACCGACTCGCCGCGTTGCTCGAGCCGCTGTTCGGGGGGAGCCTGCCGATCCGGATTCGGGCCTGGGACGGCAGTGAGGTCGGTCCGGTCGACGCGCCCGGGGTGCTGGTGCGTTCGCGCCGAGCCTTGCGTCGCTTGCTCTGGCAGCCGGGCGAGCTCGGGCTCGCGCAGGCGTACATCACTGGCGAGATCGACGCCGAGGGTGACCTCACCGAGGGTCTCCAGCTGATCTGGGCGGCCATCCGGGAGCGTGAGCTGGTCGCTCCGAAGCTGACAGCACGTCAGATCGCTGCCGCGGCAGGGACTGCGGCCCGCCTGGGCGCGATCGGCCCGCGGCCGAAGGCGCCGGCCTCGCAGGCCAAGCTGACCGGCGTCCTGCACTCGCGGCTGCGCGACCGGGCCGCGATCTCCCACCACTACGACCTGTCCAACGACTTCTACGCCCTGCTGCTGGACGAACACATGGCCTACTCCTGCGCGTACTTCACTTCGACGGACCCGGGCTACACGCTGGCCGACGCGCAACGGGACAAGCTCGACCTGATCTGCCGCAAACTCGATGTGGCGCCGGGATCTCGGCTGTTGGACATCGGCTGCGGTTGGGGTTCGCTGTCCCTGCACGCTGCCGAGCACTACGGGGCGCAGGTCATCGGCGTCACACTGTCGCGGGAGCAGCAGGACTTCGTGCTGGCCCGGGTCGCGGAGCGTGGCCTGGCCGACCGGGTCGAGATCCGCCTGCAGGACTACCGCGAGATCCCGGAGTCGGGGTTCGATGCGGTCACCTCGATCGAGATGGGGGAACACGTCGGCGCCGCGAACTACCCGGCCTTCGCCGGCGTTCTGCACCGCTGCGTCCGGGAGGGGGGCCGGGTTCTGGTTCAGCAGATGTCGCGGCGCGACCGACCCGGCGGCGGCGCGTTCATCGAGTGCTACATCGCTCCGGACATGCACATGCGTCCGGTTGGCGAGGCGGTCGGTCTGCTCGAGGACGCGGGCCTGGAGGTCCGCGACGTCCACGCCTTGCGCGAGCACTACGTGTGGACCGTGCGAGCCTGGCTGGAGACGCTGGAGAAGAATTGGGTGGCCGTCGTCGACCTGGTCGGCGAGGAGGTCGCCCGGGTCTGGCGGCTCTACCTGGTCGGCGGGGCACTGGTGTTCGAGGAGGGCCGTATGGGCGTGGACCAGATCCTGTGCGTCAAGCGCTCCGCCGCCGGGGTGTCCGGCATGCCGCCGGTGCGCGACGACGGGTTCGGGACAAGCTGAGGTCGTGCGCCGCTACGACTGCTTCGACTTCTCCGGGGCCCGCTTCGCTGCCGGACTAGGCGCATCCGCGGTCGCGCTGGTGGTCCTGTTCGGGCTGACGTTCGTACTGGCTCGGAAACTGGGCAAGCACAGCGTGGTCGACGTGGCTTGGGGTCTTGGTTTCGTGACGGTCGCGGCAGTCACATTCCTGGTCTCGCACGACGCGGGCAACGCGTCGCGGCGGTGGCTGATCACCTTGATGGTTCTCCTCTGGGGCGGTCGGCTGGCCTGGCACATCGGCCGCCGCAACGCCGGGCACGGCGAGGATCCGCGATACGAGGCGTTGCTCAGCAAGGTCCCGCAGGCGACGCGGAATTCCTACGCGCTGCGGATGATCTACGGCTCGCAGGCGTTGCTGATCCTGTTCATCTCGCTGCCGGTGCAGGTTGCGCAGTACTACCGGCATTTCGAGTCGGGCCCGATCTACCCCTGCCTGGGCCCGCCCGGCTCACGCTGCAACGGCTTCGGCGTTTCGTCTTACGAGCAAGGCCTGGGACGAATCGCCCTTCTCGGGCTGGTGATCTGGGCAATCGGTCTGTTCTTCGAGGCCGTCGGCGACTGGCAGTTGAAGCAGTTCAAGGCCGACCCGCCGAACCAGGGCAGGATCATGGACCGCGGCCTGTGGCGGTACACGCGGCACCCGAACTACTTCGGCGACGCGTGCGTGTGGTGGGGGATCTGGCTGGTCGCTGCCGATTCGGGGAAATGGGGGGCACTCACGGTGCTGTCCCCGGTGGTGATGACGCTGTTCCTCACCAAGGGCAGCGGCGCCGCGTTGACCGAGAAGCGAATGGCGGGCAGGCCCGGATTCGCCGAGTACGTCGCCCGCACCTCTGCCTTCGTCCCCTTGCCGCCCCGCCGCAAGTGACACCGGGTCAGAAGTCTCGCGGGACGATCTCGTCCATTGCGCGCTCCACCACGGCGGCGATCGTCAGCGACGGGTTGCATGCCGCGGTGCTGCCCGGGATCAACGCGCCGTCCAGCACGTAGAGCCCGGGGTGGCCGTGGACCCGGCCGGCCAGGTCGCACACCGAGCCCATCGGTGCCCCGCCCAACGGGTGCCAGGTCGTGGTGTCCAACGCCGTGGTGTCGACCAGCACGCCGGTCGCCCCGGCGATCGCGCGGACGCGACGGTCGATGTGCCGTTGCACCGTCGCGTCGTTCTCGTGCGGCCACCGTAGGACCGCCTCGTCCCTCCCGTCGTCCCACACGAAATGCCCGCGGCCGGCGCTGACTCCGTAGCCGACGAGGATCGTCGAGCGCCGGTTGACCGGCAGCGGCGGCAACGACGCCTGGATCACGGTGTTCGCGGTCGCCGGGTCGACCCAGGCCTTGCTGTCGTAGATCACCGGACCGCCCTGCGGGTAACCGAATTCCTCGCCGAGGTCGGTCCACAGGTAGATCCGGTCGGCGTTCGAGCCCCACTCGGTGCCCAGTCCGTCCGGCAGATTCGGGACCGTGCGGTGCGCCGCCGCGCGCATCAGCAACCGGGTGGTGTTCGCGCTGCCCGCGGCCAGCAGCACGGCGTCGGCGGTGATCAGCTTGACCTGCCGCACGGCGCCGGAGGTGTCGATCACCTCGACACGTAGCTCCCACTCGCGGTTCTGACCAAGCGTCAGATCGGTGACGTTGTGCAGTGTCGCGACCTCGACCCGACCGGTCCGTTCGGCAGCGGCCAGGTAGGTGACGTCCACGGTGTGCTTGCCACCGTTGTTCACGCCCAGCGTGCAGTCGCCGTTGGTGTAGGACGGCGCCATCTCTCCGCGCAGCTCCCGAAGTGCGAAGCTCCAGTCGATCGGCATCGGGCACTTCTCCGTCGCGTACCCGGCGGCCTGGGCCTTGCTCGCGAACAACCGGGAGGCGCGGTAGTTCGGGCTCGCGATCAGTTCGTCCGGTGCGGTGGCCAGTTGCAGCATCCGCGTCACGCGCGGGTAGTGGACGCGGTCCAGCCGGGCGTAGTCCAGTTGTTCGGGCAGCACCTGGTGGAACACCTCAGCGCTCGGCTGCAGGCTCATGCCCTGGTACACCAACGAGCCGCCGCCGACCCCGGCCGCGCACATGATGTCCATGCCGGACCCGGCGACGCGTTGCAGCAGGCCGGTGAAGCGCGGCCCGTCGGGCAGGGCGACCGGCAGGAACGTCGGCGACCCCAGCCACGAGGTGCGCTGGTCGAGGTGCGCGACGTCGGGGAAGGTGTGCGCGTTCGGCCCGGTGGGCCAGCGGATGCCGCGTTCGAGCACCAGCACCGGGACGCCGGCCTGGGCCAGTCGCAGCGCGCTGACGCCGCCGCCGAACCCGGACCCGACCACCACGACCCGACGGCGTTCCCGGGTGACCCGCACCCTGGTGCCGAGGCCGACGACCAGCGCACCGGCCAGGAACGAGCGCCTGCTCAACATGACTTACATCGTAAGTCGCGGCTGAGGGTCTGTGAACCGGTACCGGAAATCCCCGGTCAGCCTCTGGCGAAGCCGCGCAGGGTCTCCAGCTCCACGGCCGTCGGGGGAGCACTGGTCACCAGGTCGGCGGCGAAGCGGATGTCCCACCCGGTGGCCGCCCGCACCTGATCCCGCGTGGCGCCCGGGTGCAGTGCGGTCATCGTCAGCTCGCAGGTGTCCGGGTCCGGTTCGAGGATGCCGAGATCGGTGATCACCTGACGCGGTCCGCGGCCGCGCAGCCCCAGGCGTTCCCGGCAGCCCGGGCCGTCGCCGAAGCCGAACGAGGTCACGAAGTCGACCCTTTCCACGAACGCGCGCGCCGCGTGCTCGACGATCACCAGCACCTCACCGCAGGCGGCCGCGATCTCCGGGGCCCCGCCCGGTCCCGGCAGTCGGGTGACGGGGGAGTCGTAGTCGCCGATCACGGTGGTGTTGATGTTGGCGAAGCGGTCGATCTGCGCGGCGCCGAGGAAACCCACCTCGAAGCGCCCGGGCTGCAGCCACTGGTTGAACATCTCCGCGACCGGCACGACGAAGTCCGCCGTGGTGGCCAGTTCCCCGTCGCCGATCGAGAGCGGGATCCGGGTCGGCTTGGCCCCGATCGGGCCGGACTCGTAGATCAGCACCAGGTCCGGGGCGTGCAGCCGGCGGGCCAGGTTCGCGGCCAGCGAGGGCTTACCGATGCCGACGAAGCACGTCCCACCGCGCAGCGCCCGCGCGGCGGCCACCGTCATCATCTCCGCCGCGGACCACTGCAACATTTCAATCATCGATGATCGCAGAGCAGCTCGTCGAGCCAGCGCGTGAAGGCCTCACGGGTGCGGCTGTGTTCCGGCCAGGCGCGGTAGGCCTCGTTGTCGCGTTCGTAGTAACCGGCGGCGTAGGACGGCGCGGCCCCGCCCGGGACCTCGGCCACGGCGGTCACCACCCAGCTCGGCAGGATCAGGTCGCCGGGCCGGCGGTCCAGGTGCTCGACCACCTCCTCGACGGTCACGATCGAGCGCCGCGAGGCCAGCACCACCTCCTTCTGGGCGCCGACGATTCCCCAGAACTGGACGTTGCCGGCGCGGTCGGCGCGTTGCGCGTGGATGATCCCGACGTCCGGGTTCAACGCGGCGACCGCCGTCAACGTCTCGCCGGTGAACGGGCACACCACGTCGGCGATCGAGTCGGAGTGGGCCGGGATGTCGGTGCCCCGGTAGCCACGCAGCACCCCGAACGGCAGCCCGCAGGAGCCCGCCAGGAACCGGTTCACCAGCCCGGCGTGGCTGTTCTCGTCGATCTCCAGCGGGCGCGGCCAGTCGTTGAGGAACGCGTCGCGGAACCGGTGGAGCGCCCCGACGCCGGCGTTGCCGGCCCAGCCGAACGTCAGCTTCCGGACGCACCCGGCGCCGATCAACCGGTCGGCCACGATGTCCGGGGTCATCTTGATCAGGTGCAGTTCCCGACGACCGGCCCGGATGATCGCGTCGCCGGCCGCGGTGGGGATCAGGTGTGTGAACCCCTCGAGAGCGACCTGGTCGCCGTCCTGCACGAACGTCGACACCGCCTCGGCGATGCTCATCAACGTGGCCACCGGCCAAGCGTGCCGGCCTGCGCCGCTGCCCGTTACGGTGTCCGGGTCGGACCCGGCATCAGGCCGATCCCCGAAGTGGAGGATGCGTGGGCATGCGGCTGCTGATGATCGGCGCACCCGGGGCCGGAAAGGGCACCCAGGCCGTCCGGATCGCGCAGCACTTCCGCGTCACCCACATCTCCTCCGGCGACCTCCTGCGCAAGCACGTCACCGAGCAGACCTCGATCGGGAAGCAAATCAGCCGCTACATGGAGGCCGGCGACCTGGTCCCGGACTCGGTGGTCATGGACCTGCTGCGCAAGCCGATTGTCTCGGCCAACGCCGCCGGCGGCTACGTGCTCGACGGGTTCCCGCGCACCCTGGAGCAGGCCCAGGCCGCGTACAAGGTGGCCGTCGATCTCGGGGTCGCGGTGCAGGTCGTGGTGCACCTGGTCGTGCCGCACGACGAACTGGTCCGGCGCCTGCTCGAGCGCGGGGCGGACAGCGGCCGCAGCGACGACAACCTCGAGACCATCGAGCACCGGTTGCAGGTCTACGACGCCAAGACGCTGCCGATGCTGGACTACTACGCGGAGCGCGAACAGTTGATCACCGTCGACGGTGCGCGGGCGGTCGACGAGGTCAGCCAGGGGGTCACCACCGCGCTGGAGGACCTCCGCGGGATGACCGCCGAGAGCTGAGCCGAGCCGGCCGCGAGCCACGGGAACGGCTCTACGGACTCGACGCCGCGGGCCGCGCGATTCACAATCTCTGCGGCGACCGGTGCGGCTAGGCGGGAGGTGGGTGTGTCCGACGTCCCGCCCGCGTTCTACGAGACCGCGTTCGAGACCGCGCCGGTCGGGATGGCGCTGCTCGACCTGTTCGGCCGCTGGTTCCGGGTGAACCCGGCGCTGGCCCGGACACTCGGGCGGACCGTCCCGGACCTGCTGGTCACGGACCCGTCGGCGCTGCGCGACCCCGACGACCTCGCGATCGACGCCGCCGCGTTCGCGGAGGTCGCGGCCGGTGCGGAGGCGGCCACCGTCGACCAGCGTTACCGGCACCGGGCCGGGCACGTTGTCTGGCTGCGGCGCCGGACCAGTCTGGTCCGCGGCGCCGCCGGGCTGCCCGAGTACGTGGTCGCCGTCTACGAGGACGTCGGCGCCCGCCGGGAGGAGGACGCCCGGCTGATTCACCTCGCCCTGCACGACCCACTGACCGGGCTGGCCAACCGGGCCCTGCTCGACGACCGACTGGCGCAGGCCGTCGCCGCCCGCGACCGCGACGGTGGGGCGGTGGTGGTGCTCTTCTGCGACGTCGACGGGCTGAAGTCGCTCAACGACCGGCACGGGCACACTTTCGGCGACCAGGTGCTGATCGCGGTCGCCGAACGGCTGGTCAGTCAGGTCCGGTCCGGCGACACCGTGGCCCGCTTCGGCGGCGACGAATTCGTGGTCGTGTGCCACCTGCGGGCCGGGCTCGACGAGTCGCGGATGGCCGAGCGGCTGACCGTGGGCGTGGAGGGTGGTCCGCCGCTGATCGCCCCGGACGGTTCCTCGGTGCCCGTCCGGATCAGCGTCGGGCAGGAAGTTGCCCGGGTCGGCGAGCTCGACGTGCACCAGCTGCTGCGCGACGCCGACCGGTCCATGTACACGGCCAAGCGCAGCCGCGACACCGGGTGATCGGCGGGTCCGGCAGCGAGCGATGCCCTCGGCTGCGAGAATCCCGCGCATGCGTGCACCGCCCGCGGCCGGGCGACTGTTGGTTGCCTCGGCCGTGCTGACCGATCCGAACTTCAGCCGGACCGTCGTCCTGCTGCTCGACCACGGCACGGACGGCACCCTCGGCGTGGTCCTCAACCGGCCCACCGACCTGACCGTGGCCCAGGCACTGCCCGCCTGGTCCGATGTGGCCGGCGACCCGGGCCTGATCTTCCGCGGCGGTCCGGTCAGCACCGAGGCGGCGCTGGCGCTGGGCGTGGCCGTCGAGCCGGCCGACGAGAAGCGCGCGTCGGCGGGCTGGCGGGCGGTCATCGGTCGGATCGGCCTGGTCGACCTCGACGCGCTGCCGGATGCGATGGACCCGGCGCTGTCGAGCCTGCGGGTCTATGCCGGGCATGCCGGCTGGGCCTCGGGGCAGTTGGACTGCGAGTTGGCGGCCGGGGCCTGGATGGTCGTCGAGTCGAGGCCGGGCGACCTGTTCAGTACGGCACCGGAGCGATTGTGGTCCGACGTGGTCCGCCGGTTGCCCGGCGAGGCGGCGTTCCTGGCCACCCGTCCGGACGACCCGAACCTCAACTGAGCTTCGTTAGACTCGGGGTTCACGTCTGTCGCACCCGGTGAGGAGAGGAACCATGTCGCTCACTCCGGAGGAGCCTGTCGGCGGCCTGAGCACGCTCGTCGAGGAGCGCACCGCGACCTCCACCGGCGACGGGGACCACGATCGCTTCTCGCACTATGTGGTTCGCAACAAGCTCACCGAGGCGATGGTCGAGGGCACGCCGCTGCGGGCGTTGTGCGGCAAGGTCTGGGTGCCCAGCCGCGACCCGAAGAAGTACCCGGTGTGCCCGGAGTGCAAGGAGATCTACGAGGGGATCCCGAAGGGCGACGACGGCCCCGAAGGCAACTCCTGACGTCTCCCTCGCCCGACCGGTAAACGCGCGCCGACGGCGGCACCCGCACCAGAACAGGACGACCGTTGACGCTCGCCATCGAGGCGCCGAACTCGGTCGCCGAGGCTCTCGCGCTGCTCGCGCGGGAACCCGACCGCCTGGTCGTGGCCGGCGGCACCGACGTCGTCCCCGCACTGACCGCCGGCCGGCTCGCGCCGCGGCCGATCCTGGCTCTGGGCCGGCTCGCCGAACTCGACACCGCCGGGCACACCGGTGAGGGCGGTCTGTTCCTCGGCGCCCGGCTGACCTTGACCCGGCTCGCCCAGCTGAGCGGCCTGGTACCGGTGCTGAGCGCGGCGGCCGGGTTCGGCCCGCCCGGGGTGCTCACCGCGGCGACCGTCGCGGGCAATGTGCTGACCGACGGGGACCTCGCCGTCGTGCTCGCTGCCCTCGACGCGACCGTGGAGATCGACTCGACCGCCGCGCGTCGCTCGATCCCGATCGGGGACTTCCTGGCCGACCGTTCCGGTTCGCGCCTGCTGCCCGGCGAGTTGGTCGTCGGGGTGGTGATCCCGGATCTGAGCGGCGCCGCCGAACTCGAACGGGTGGTGCTGCCCGGTCACGGCACCCGGTCCGTCCTGACGATCGCGATGGCTCGAGGATCGACGGGTCAGCGCGTGGCGCTGCGCGCTGCCGACAGCATCCCGTGTCCGGTCCCGACGGCGGATGCCGTTGCCGAGTACTGCGGAACGGACGACTACCTGCGGCACGCCGCCGGGGTGTGTGCTCGCCGACTGCTCAACCGGCTGGGGCAGCGATGACCGGCGATCTGACCCTTCCTGCCTACCGCCTCGACGTCGACGGGCGTGGGCAGGACGTCGCCGGGGCCGGCGTGGCGGAGAACCTCGCTTTTGTGCTGCGCGAACGGCTCGGGATCACCTCGGTCAAGGACGGCTGCGGCACCGGCGAGTGCGGCGCGTGCGCGGTCCTGCTGGACGGCACTTTGCGGCTGTCCTGCCTGACGCTCGCGATCGAGGCCAGCGGCCGAACCGTGCTCACCGCGGCAGGGGTCGGGCGCGGCGGCACCTCGGAGATCACCGAGGCCTTCGCCCGCATCGGCGCGGTCCAGTGCGGGTTCTGCATCCCGGGCGCCGTGGTCGCCGCGCACGCCCTGCTCGACGTCGACCCGGACCCGTCCGACTCGGCCATCCGCGAGGGGCTGTCCGGGGTGGTCTGTCGGTGCGGTGCATACGGCCGCCTTTACGCAGGTGTCCGGGCGGCTGCCCGGGCCCGCGCGGAGGCCGCCAACGGCGGGGCGCCATGAGCGAGCTCATCAAAGGGCACAGCGGGACCGAGCCTCATCGGCGTGCCGAGGAACGAGGCACGTCGATGAGCGGGGGCATCGTCCCCGGCGGGGTCGGCGACACGGTCATGCGGCCGGACGGGTTGGCCAAGGCGCTCGGCGTCCTGCCCTACGCCGCCGATCTCGGCACCGAGGGCCTGCTGCACGCGGTGCTGATCCGCTCGCCGCACCCGCACGCCGAACTGCTCTCGCTGGATGTGTCCGCGGTGGTCGGGATGCCTGGGGTGCTGGCCGTTCTCGGTGCCGACGACCTGCCCGGGGTGCCCACCTACGGCCCGGCGTTGGCCGACCGTCCGGTGCTGGCGGCCGGGGTGGTGCGGCACATCGGTGAACCCGTCGCCGTGGTCGTGGCAACCGATCGGCGGACCGCGCTGCGGGCGGCGGCGGCCGTGGTCGTCGGGTACCGGCCGCTGCCCGCGATCCGCGACCTCGACCACGTACGCGAGGGTTCGGACATCCACCTGGACAGCGATGTCATAAGGGAACTGACGGTGCATCAGGGTGAGCCGGAGCCCGCCGACTGGGCCGGTCCTGCGGTGCCGGTCGCCGGTGCCGCGGTGGTCGTCGAGGGGGACTACTCGATCGGCCGGCGGGCAGCCCGGGCCGGGGAGGTGGCCGCGTTCGCGCGTCCGGCCGGCTCCGGCGTCGAGGTGACGACGTCCTCCGGGTGGTGGCAGGCCGACCGCGACCTGATCGCCCAGTGCCTGGATCTGACGCCGGATCAGTTGCGTCTGGTGCCTGCGACCGCGGCCGGTCCGCCGGACGGCGAGTTGACCGTCCCGGTGCTGGCCGCCGCGGCCGCGATGCGGTTGCGGCGTCCGGTGCGGCTGGTCGACCCCGGCCTGCGGACCGCGCCCGGCGCGGGCCCGGCGGTGCGGTTGCGGTACCGGCACCATGCCGACCCCGAAGGCAATCTGGTCTGCGTGC
This sequence comes from Sporichthyaceae bacterium, assembly GCA_036269075.1. Lineage (NCBI taxonomy): Bacteria > Bacillati > Actinomycetota > Actinomycetes > Sporichthyales > Sporichthyaceae > Sporichthyaceae bacterium. The sequence continues at coordinate 31,645 of DATASX010000007.1, read as the reverse complement.
AGGCGCGGATCCGGCTCGACGCCGGGGCCTACGCCACGACCGCCGGCTCCGACCTGGCCCGCCTGTGCGCGAGTGCCGTCGGTCCGTACCGGGTCGGCACGGTCGAGGTGGCCGCCCGGGCGGTGCGCACGAACAACCCGCCGGTCTTCGAGACCCGCGGGGCCGGCAGCGCCCCGACGTGCGTCGCCGTGGAGGCCCAACTCGACCGCCTGGCCGCCGAACTCGGCCTGGACCCGGTGGAGCTCCGCGAGCGCAACCACCTCGGCCCGGCCGACCCGCTGCCCACCGGGCAACTGGTCGAGGGCGGTTCCCCGGGTGCTGCGCTGCTGGCGGCTGTCGCGGCCGCGCCGATGCCCGGGCGGCGGCGGGCCGGTGCCGACCGGCCGGGCAGCCTGCCGGTGCGCCGCGGCGTCGGGTACGGGTTGGGGATGACTCCGCTGCTGACCGGGGAGGGCGTCGACCACCCGGCCACCGCGACTGTCCGCTACCGCGCCGGGCAGGCCGTGATCTCCTGCCCGGGCGCGGAATTCGGGCAGGGATTCGTGACCGTCGCGATGCAGATCGTGCGCGAGGTGCTCGGCGCCGAGCAGCTCGAACTGGTCGCCGCCGACGCGGACGCCCCGTCGGCCGGCCCGGCCGAGGCCTCCCGGCTGACCTGGGTGGCCGGTGGCGCGGTGCATGCCGCAGCCAAGGCCATCGCCGACGAGTTGTGCGCCGAGGCCGGCATTGCCCAGGGCATCTCGGCGGGGCTGCTGACCGCTCGCGGCGGACGGATCCGCTCCTACGACGGGCTGCTCGACCTCGCCCTGGCCGACGTGGCCGGCGACCGCACTTTCGAGCAGACGGTGACTTTCCAGCCCCCGGCCACCGAGACGCTGGACCCGGCCGGGCAGGGCGCGGCCTACGCCGGCTTCGGCTTCGCCGCCCACCGGGCGATCGTCGAGGTGGACCTGGAGCTGGGCCTGGTCCGGTTGGTCGAACTGGTCACGGCCGCCGACGTCGGCCGGGTCGTGAACCTGACCCAGTTGCTCGGAGTGCTGGACGGCGGATCCACCGACGGCGTGCGGTTGGCGATCGGCGTGGACCTGTCCGAGCTGCCGGCCGGGGCGCACCCGGTCGTCGCCCACCTTCGTCCCACCGACGTCCCGGGCACCGCCGTGGCCGACCTGCTGGAGATCCCGCAACCGGGTTCGTGGGCCGGGGTCAAGGGCGTGTGGGACACCCCGGTCGGCCCGGCCGCCGCGGCGGTGCTGGCCGCCGTACGTCAGGCGAGCGGGGCGCAGCTGACCGCCGTGCCGGTGCGGCCCGCCGAACTCGCGAATCTGACTGGACGTCAGTCCGGCGGTGGGGCTTGAGTTTCCGCTCCACGAACCACAATCTCTCGCCGGCTTTCCCGGGCCGGGCCCCGTGGGGGACGGCCGAGAAGCTCCGGGCCTGGCAGACCGAGGCCTTGGCCTTGTACCAGGAGAAAAGTGCCCGCGACTTCCTCGCCGTCGCCACCCCCGGCGCCGGGAAGACGACCTTCGCGCTACGCGTCGCTCGCGACCTGCTCGACGCACACATCGTGCGCGCGGTGACCATCGTCGCCCCGACCGAGCATCTGAAGGTGCAGTGGGCGCAGGCGGCGCAACGGGTCGGCATCCACATCGACCCGGAGTTCCGCAACGCCGACGGCAAGACCGCCCGGGGGTTCGGTGGGGTCGCCGTCACCTACGCCGGCGTCTCCGCGCACCCGATCCTGCACCGCAACCGGACGCAGGCCCGTCCGACGCTGGTGATCCTCGACGAGGTGCACCACGCCGGCGACAGCCGCAGTTGGGGTGAGGCGCTGGTCGAGGCGTTCGAGCCTGCCCGGCGTCGGCTCTCGCTGACCGGGACCCCGTTCCGGTCAGATGTGAACCCGATCCCGTTCGTCACCTACGCACCCGGCCCCGACGGGATTCCGCGCAGCGTGGCCGACCACACCTATGGCTATGGCGAGGCACTGGCCGACGCCGTGGTGCGCCCGGTGGTCTTCCTCGCCTACGCCGGGCAGATGCGCTGGCGCACCCGGGCCGGCGACGAACTGGCGGCGACCCTCGGCGAGCCGTTGACCAACGACCTGACAAACCAGGCGTGGCGCACCGCGTTGGACGCGGGCGGCGATTGGATCCCGGCGGTTCTGCAGGCCGCGGATCGCCGGCTCACCGAGGTGCGTCGGCACATCCCGGACGCCGGCGCGATGGTGATCGCCACGGACCAGAACGCGGCCCGCGCATACGCGCGGTTGCTGCACGAGCAGACCGGCAGCCCGCCGACCGTCGTGCTGTCCGACGACGCCGGGGCCGGCGCGCGCATCACCGCGTTCGCGGAGGGCGATCAACGGTGGCTGGTCGCGGTACGGATGGTGTCCGAGGGCGTGGACATCCCGCGCCTCGCGGTCGGGGTCTACGCCACCAACGCGTCCACGCCGCTGTTCTTCGCGCAGGCCGTCGGCCGGTTCGTCCGTGCCCGCCGGCGTGGTGAGATCGCGTCGGTGTTCGTGCCGACGGTCGCGCCGTTGTTGTCGCTGGCGGCCGAGTTGGAACGGACGCGCGACCACGTGCTGGGCAAGCCGGCCGCGGCCGAGGGCGAGGATCTGTTCGCCCCGGAGGAGGCGTTGCTGGCCGAGGCGAACGCGGCGAAGGACTCCGCGGACCTGATGGGGGAGTTCACCGCCCTGGGGTCGGCGGCGACCTTCGACCGGGTGATGTACGGCGGCGCCGAGTTCGGGCTGCCGGCCGAGGTTGGCAGCCGCGAGGAGCAGGACTACCTGGGGCTGCCCGGGTTGCTGGACGCCGACCAGATCACCGAGCTGCTCCGGCGGCGGCAGGCGAGCCAGTTGCGCTCGGCCTCCCGTCGGGCCAAGGGGGCACCGGTGCCCGAGCCTGCCGAGCGGCGGCCGGTGGCCACCCACGCCCAACGCTCCGCGCTGCGCCGCGAGCTGCACACGCTGGTGGGGGCGCTGGCGCACAAGTCGGGCGCCTCGCACGCGACGATCCACATGGAGCTGCGCCGCGAGACCGGCGGGCCGGCCACCGCCGCCGCCGGCGTCGACGACCTGAGGCGCCGCGTCGACTCCCTGCGCCGCAGGCTGAGCTCCTGAGGGCCCGCCCCTCCGACGATGAGCCTTGGGGCCCGGCGTCAGGGGACGGGGGCCTTCGTGGTGGCCGCGGCGTGCAGCAACGGCAGGACCCGGTGCGGGATGCGCCGCGACAGCGCGATGGTGGTCGAGCTGCGTCGGATCGAGCGGTCGGCCACGACGAGGTCCAGCACCCGTTGCAGGTCGGCGTTGGAGCGGGCGACGACGCGGCACATCATGTCGGCCTCGCCGGAGATCGTCAGCGCCTCGAGGACCTCCGGGATCCGGGCCAGGTGCTCGGCCACCGCGTCGTGCCCGGCGCCCTGGACGATCTGCAGGGTCACGAACGCCGTCACCGGGTAGCCGAGGGCGACCGGGTCGAGATCCGGGCCGAACCCGGTGACCACGCCGTCGCGGCTGAGCCGGTCGAGGCGGGCCTGCACCGTGCCGCGGGCGACGCGCAGCCGCCGCGAGCACTCCAGGACCCCCATCCGCGGATTCGATGCGAGCAGATCGAGCAGACGCGCGTCCAGGAGGTCGACCGACATGGTTCGACACCTCCGACTACGGACCGGACAGGCTGTACAGAAGCCGAGCGGGATGCCCGAGTTGATCGTACAAGGTGACCAGCCAACCCGGAATCTATTGACCGGATAGCCAGGCCGTTCGATGCTTTGGTGATCGATCCGTGCAAGTTCACGAAGGTCGGTCGCGATGACCACGAGCAGCACCCGCCCCCGTGCGATCGGTGCGCCCCGTCCCGCCGCCGAGCGGGCCACGTTCGCGCTGCTCGGCCTCGACCACCTGCGCTTCGAGGTGGGCAACGCCAGGCAGGCCGCGCACTACTACTCGACCGCCTTCGGCATGAAGGTCGTGGCCTACCGAGGGCCCGAGCAGGGCCACCGCGACGCCGCAGAGTACGTGCTCGAGTCGGGCACCGCTCGCTTCGTGATCGCCGGTGCCACCCGTCCGGGCACCGACCTGGCTCGTCACGTCGCCGCGCACGGAGACGGGGTGCGGGACATCGCCCTGGCGGTTCCGGACGTCGCGCGCGCCTACTCGCTGGCCTGCAGCCGGGGCGCGGTCGGACTGCGTGGGCCGCGCGCCTTCTCCGACCAGCGTGGCGAAATCGTCAGCGCGGTGATCGGGACGTACGGCGAGACCCGGCACACCCTCATCGACCGGTCGCACTACGACGGCCCGTTCCTGCCCGGCTTCGTGGAGCGCCACCTGACGGGCGAGGCCGGTCCGGCAGTCTTCGACGGCATCGACCATGTCGTCGGCAACGTCGAACTCGGCCGCATGGACGAGTGGGTCGGCTTCTACCAGCGGGTCATGGGCTTCACGAACATGGCGGAGTTCGTCGGTGAGGACATCGCCACCGAGTACTCCGCGCTGATGTCGAAGGTGGTCGCCGACGGCAGTCGCAAGGTCAAGTTCCCGCTGAACGAGCCCGCGCTGGGCAAGCGGCGCTCCCAGATCGACGAGTTCCTCGACTTCTACGGCGGCCCGGGCGTGCAGCACATCGCGCTGAGCACTTCCGACATTCTCGGCTCCGTCGACGCGATGCGAGCCCGGGGCGTCGAGTTCCTGTCAACCCCGGACAGCTACTACGACGACCCGGCGCTGCGCGCCCGGATCGGCGAGGTGCGGGTGCCGGTGGAGGAGCTGAAGTCGCGCGGGATTCTGGTCGACCGCGACGAGGACGGCTACCTGCTGCAGATCTTCACCCGGCCGGCCCAGGACCGCCCGACCGTGTTCTTCGAGATGATCGAACGCCACGGTTCGGCCGGGTTCGGCAAGGGCAACTTCCGGGCGCTGTTCGAGGCCATCGAGCGCGAGCAGGAGTTGCGCGGCAACCTCTGAGGCGACGTCGCTCTGCGTATGAGAGAACAACGCTCCAATCATCGATGATCGGACGCATCTGCACCTGACGGTGCGTCAGACCGCTCAGGCGGTCAGGTCGAGGGTGCTTCCGCTCTCGTGCTTGCGGACGTGGATCCGGGTCGGGATGCGCTGGCGCAGCTCTGCCACGTGGCTGACGATCCCGACCACGCGCCCGCCCTCGCGCAGGCTGTCCAGGACGTCCATCACCTCGTCCAGGGTCGACTCGTCGAGGCTGCCGAAGCCCTCGTCGACGAACAGCGACTCCAGGCGGGTCCCGCCGGCGTCGGAGCAGACGACGTCGGCCAGCGCGAGCGCCAATGCCAGGCTCGCCAGGAAGGTCTCGCCACCGGACAGGGTCGCTGTGTCGCGGTCGATCCCCGTCCAGTTGTCGCGCGCCAGCAGCCCGAGCCCGGACCGGCGCCCGCCCCGACCCGCGTCGGTGTGCACCAGGGAGTAGCGGCCTCCGCTCATCCGCAGCAACCGCTGCCCGGCCACCGCCGCGATCTCCTCCAGCCGGGCAGCGAGCACGAACGCCGACAGGGTCATCCGGCGCGAGTTCGCCCCCTGACCGGCAGTCAGATCGGCCAGGCCGCGAATGGTGGCCGCGCGCTCCTCCAGCTCCGGCAGCCGCTCCAGCAGGGCGGTGAGAACCGGCACCCGGCGGTCGAGTTCGGTGACCTGCTTACGCGCATGGGCCAGCAGGCCGACCGTCCGCTCGTGCTCCCGCGCGGCCGACTCGGCGGCCGCCTCGGCTGCCGCGACGTCGACCACGGGCTCGTCCGCGGCGACCGGGTCGAGTTCGGCCAGCAGCGCAGCGGTCCCGGCCACGGCCTCGCGGTGCACCCGGATCCGGGCCTCGGTCGCAACTCGCCACGACTCGGCACGGACGGCTTCGGCCGCAACGACCATGTCGGCGAAGCCCGCCGACGCCGCGGCCGCGGCCGCCCCGGACGCAGTCCGATCCCGGTCCGCCACGGCTCGCAGGAGATCGGCCCGGGCGTCGGCGGCCGCGGTGCAGGCCGCCGCGAGTCCTTCGGCCGCCGCCAGGGCGGCGTCGAGATCGGGCGCTCCACCGAGTTGCGCCACCAACTTCCCCCGCGCGGCGGCCGCGCGCGCCGCGCAACCCTCCGCCTCCCTGATCAGCGCGGCGGCGACCTGCTCGGCCGCCGACCGGGCAGACCCCGCAGCAACCAGTGCCTCGTCCAACTCGGCGAGCGCGGCTTCCAGACCGCTCAACCGGTCGGCCCGGGAGAGCAACTCGTCGCATTCGGCGGAGGCGGAGGTTGCCGCCTCGGGCAGCTTGTCGCCGACGGGCAGCGGTGCCGCCAGAACGGTCTCTACGTCGGCCAGCTGCGCCTGCAAGGCGGTCGAGGTCGCTGTGGCCGCAGCCGATTCGTTGCCGACCTGCTCGGCCCGCGCGCGCGCCGACTCGGCCGACTGCAGCGCGCGCTCCTCGTCCTCGACCCCGACCCGCCGGATCGAGAGCTGCGCCGGATCGGGATGCTCAGTGGCCCCGCAGACGGGACAGGGCGCGTCGTCGGTGAGGCGGGCCGACAGCTCGGCGACCATCGAGTCGAACCGCGCCCGGCGGATCTCGTGATGAGCGCCGGCCAGGTCCTGGGCATGTTCGCGGGCTTCGAGGTGGGAAACCCGGAGCCGTGCCGCCGCCGCATCTGCCGCAACGGACTGCCGGTGGATCGCGATCGCGCCGGTGAACAACTCGGCCCGACGCTGCGCCCCAGCGAGTGCGGATGCCGCCGCGGCGGCATCCGTGCGCTCTACGGCACGCGCCGCGCGCTGCTCGGTCAGCCCGGCGATGCGGCGCACCTCGGCCTGAGCCAGCCCGGACTCCGTCGCGGCTCGGTCGGCGGCGTCGCGGCCGGCCGCCTCGTCGGCGAGCGCAGTGTCCAGCAGGTCGCGAAGTTCCAGCAGGCTCCCGTGGCGGCGTTCTTGCGCTCCGGCGGCCGCACGCAACGCGTCGAGGGACTCCGACACCTCACCGCCGCACGCGGTCACGGCGGCATCGGCGGCGTCCACCGCCGTGCATGCCCGCTGCGCTGCCACCTCGGCCTGGCCGCACGCGTGCAGCAAAGGTGCGACCCCGACCGCCGCCGCGGCGCGCTGCGACTCCAGCGCCAACGCCTCGATCGTCGGCGCCTCGGTCGCCAGTACGTCGGCCTGGGCCTGCGCCTCGGTCCGTCGCTCCCTCCTGGCCGCCCGGGCCCGGGCAACCTCGGCGACTTCCCGCGTACCGGTCGCGGCGGTTGCCGCAGCCGCCAGGATCCGTTCCGCGTTCTCCACCCCGGCCCGGTGCTGGCAGAGCAGGTCGGTGGCCCAGATCAGCTCGGGCACCTGATCGGGCGGTTCGATCTCGGCGATCTGCGCGACCCGGGCCGCCTCGACCGCGACCTCGTCGCGGTGCCGGTCGAGCGAGTGATTGGCCTCCCGTCGCCGGCCCGCCAGCCAGTCCTCGACCGCCCCGAACCGCCCGGCGCCGAACAGCCGCTCCAAGAGGTCGGCGCGCTCCTCGGAGGGCGCCCGCAGGAACCGGGCGAACTCCCCCTGAGGGAGCAGGATCACCTGGAAGAACTGATCCGCGGACATTCCCATCAGGTCGGCGATCTCCTGGTCGGCCTCACCGGCCCGGGTCGACAGGGCGGTCCAACCCGTCGGGTCCCACTGCTCGAGCAGCACCTTGGCCTGTTCCTTGGTCTCGCCGGCGCCGCGCTTCTTGGCCCGGGTCTGCTCCGGCGAGCGGGTCACCCGGATCCGGCGTCCGCCGACGGTCGCCTCCAACGCGACCTCGGTACGTGCCCCGGCCGACGCATGGTCCGACCGCAACCGGCGCGCGGTTCCGCGCTCACCGGGCACGCGGCCGTAGAGCGCGAAGCCGATCGCGTCGAGCAGCGTCGACTTGCCTGCCCCGGTCTGCCCGTGCAGCAGGAACAGGCCGCTGCCGGCCAGGGCGTCGAAGTCGACCTCGACCGTCGCGGCGAACGCCCCGAAAGCGCTGACCCGCAGCAGATGCGGCCTCATGCCACGGCTCCGCGCACCTCGGGACGACGCTCATCGGCGGCGGCCGCGGCCAACCGCACGGCCTCGAAGGCCTGCTCCAGCAGGTGGGCCTCGGCCGGCTGGGCCGGTGTCCCGCGGGTGTGCGAGACGAACTCGACCGCCAGGTCCAGATCGCTGCGGCCGGACAGCCGCTCCCGGTACGAACGCGGATCGGCCGCGACGTCGGCAGGCTCCCAGGCCAGCACCAACGTGTACGGGAAACGGGTTCGCAGCCGGTCCATCGCCGCCTCCGGCCGCGCCGGGTCGGTCAGTGACACCGAGACGAAGTCGTCCTCGTGCGCACCGTGGCGCGGGTCGGTCAGCAGTTCGCTGAGCGTGCCCTGCAGACGGGTCAGCCGGCGATGCACCGGCGCCGGGACGGCCTCGACCCGACGCGCGCCGCGGGCGCCGAGCTCGACCAGCCAACTGCTCTTGACCTGCCGCGCCTCGGTGAACGAGTACGGCAACGGCGAACCGCTGTAGCGCAGGTGCTCGGCCAGGGTCTGCGGGCCGTGCAGGTGGCCGAGCGCCACGTAGTCGAAACCGTCGAACAACCCGGCCGGGACCACCCCCACCCCACCGATCGAGATGTCGCGCTCGGACTCGCAGCCCTGACCGCCCGCGACCCAGGCGTGGGCCAGCACCACTGAACGCACCCCCGCCCGGCAGGCCAGATCGGCGCGGGCGGCCCCGAGCGCGGCCGTGAGCACGGCCTGGTGGCTGCGTCCCGCCGGCTCCGCGGCGACCGCGGCGGGCTCCAGGTACGGCACCGGGTACAGCGCCACGGGGCCGTGCTCGTCGTCGAGCAGCACCGGCGGGACCGCCGCGTCGGGCCGGGTGCGCAGGAACACTCCCGCGCGGTCCAGCAGCCGGGACGCCACGCCCAGGCGCCGCGCAGAATCGTGGTTTCCGCTGATCAGCATCACCCGGGCCCCGGCCGCGGTGATCCGGTGCAACGCCTCGTCGAAGAGCTCCACGGCCTCCACGGGCGGCAGCGCGCGGTCGTACACGTCGCCGGAGACCAGCACGACGTCGACCCGCTCGGCGCGCACGGTCTCGACCAGGTGGTCGACGAAAGCGGCCTGGGCGCCGGACAAATCGGCCCGGTGCAGCATCCGGCCCAGGTGCCAGTCGGAGGTGTGCAGCAATCGCATGTCCGCGACGTTAGGCGCCGGGTCCGACAGTTCTTCCCCGCCGCGCCGCCGAGCGGCCGCGGCGCCCGGCCGGATTCGGAAGACCCGCAACGCCCGCCTCAGCCGCCCCGTCGGTCCCGGCTGTCCGGCCTGCCTGCCCGCACCTCGTGCGCAGCTTGATGAAACGATGGGAGCCATGTCCGTGGCACCCGTCGAGGTCGAGCGTCCCGAGGGCGAACTCCTCCTGCAGCCCGACTTCCCGTGGGTGACCATCGTCTGGAACGACCCGGTCAACCTGATGTCCTACGTGACCTACGTATTCCAGAGCTACTTCGGGTACAGCAAGGAGCACGCGACCAAATTGATGCTGGACGTGCACAACGCAGGCCGGGCCGTGGTCTCCAACGGCAGTCGCGAGGAGATGGAGCGAGACGTCGGGGCGATGCACAACTACGGTCTGTGGGCCACGCTCCAGCAGGACAAGTGACGACGCGTCGGACGGGACGGCTCAATTGAGTTCCCGCATCAAACGCGAGCGCGACGGGGTGGTCGTCCTGACGCTCGGCGCGACCGAGATCGAGGTCGTCCGCGGTGCCTTCAGCGACCTGCTCGAGCTGTTCGACTCCCACCAGGCGGAGTCCGGCCCGGTCGCGGAGATCGCCCCGGGCATCCCCGACCCGTTCGGTTCGCCCGGCACGGGCAGGCTCCCGGACGACCCGGCGCTGGCCCGACTGCTGCCCGACGCCTACGCCTCCGACGCCGACGCGGCGACCGAGTACCGGCGGTTCACCGAGAACGACCTGTTGGCTGCCAAGCGCGCGAACGCCGGAGTGGTGCTGGCCGGGCTGGCCGAGGCCGAGCGCCACGGCGCGATCCGGCTCGACGGCGAGACCGTCAACTTCTGGCTGATGGCGCTCAACGACCTGCGGCTGGTGCTGGGCAACCGGCTGGACGTCCAGGAGGACTACGAGGCGCTGATCGAGCAGCTGGAGCCGGACGACCCCCGGCTGCCCGGGTTCGCGCTCTACGAGTGGCTGACGGCGTTGCAGGAGACCCTGCTTCAGCACGCGCTCTGAGCGCGCCGGAGAATCGAAGCTCGCGCACCGATGATCGCCGCCCTGGTGAGAGGCGTTTCACGCCGGCCGGGAACCGCGCCACGCATTGGTAACCTGGCGCCCGTGCTGCGCATCGACCCCGCAATCCGGGACGCCATCGTCGCGCACGCCCGTGCCGACCATCCGGACGAGGCGTGCGGCGTCGTCGCGGGCCCCGTCGGCTCCGACCACCCGACGCGGTTCATCCCGATGGCGAACGCGGCCCGCTCGACGACGTTCTACGAGTTCGACTCGATGGACCTGCTGAAGCTCTATCGCGAGCTGGACGACCGCGACGAGGTCCCGGTGATCGTCTACCACTCGCACACCGCGACCGAGGCGTATCCCTCGCGCACCGACGTCTCGTACGCCTCGGAGCCGCAGGCCCACTACGTGCTGGTCTCGACCCGCGACCCGGACACCGTGGAGTTCCGGTCCTTCCGGATCGTCGACGGGATGATCAGCGAGGAACCGGTGAGCGTGGAGCCCGAGCGAAATGCGCAGGGAATGTCCGTACTTTCGTAGCGGTTGACCGCTAAAACCGTCCGAGCACAGGAGCCCCAACGACATGGCCATCGAGGTCCGCATCCCGACGATCCTGCGTCAGTACACCGACGGCGCGAAAGCAGTCGACGGTGCCGGCGGCACGCTGGACGAACTCTTCGACGACCTGGAGAGCCGTCATGCCGGCCTGCGCGCCCGGTTGGTCGACGACAACGGCCTGCGCCGCTTCGTCAACGTCTACCTGAACGACGAGGACGTGCGCTTCCTCGGGGGCCTGAAGACCGAGCTGAAGGACGGGGACAGTGTCACTGTCCTGCCGGCCGTGGCGGGTGGCAGTGGTGCCCTGCCGAAGGGCGGCAGGCCGGATGTCACTGTCCTGCCGGCAGTCGCCGGCGGCTGACCTCCCGACGACTGTGCGCTTCGACAACCTCCTGGACTCCGTGGGCAGGACCCCGTTGGTCGGTCTGCCGCGGCTGTCGCCGTCCGACGACGTCCGGTTGTGGGCGAAGCTCGAGGACCACAACCCGACCGGTTCGATCAAGGACCGGGCGGCGTTGCGCATGGTGGTCGAGGCGGAGAAGGACGGTTGGCTGCGGCCGGGCTGCACGATCCTGGAACCGACCAGTGGCAACACCGGTATCTCCTTGGCGATGGCCGCGAAGCTGCGGGGCTACCGCATCGTGTGTGTGATGCCGGAGAACACCTCCGAGGAACGCCGGCAGATCCTCGGCATGTGGGGTGCCGAGATCGTGTCCTCGCCGGCCGCGGGTGGCTCCAACGAGGCGGTGCGGGTGGCCAAGCGCTTGGCCGAGGAACACCCGGACTGGGTGATGCTCTACCAGTACGGCAACCCGGCCAACGCCCAGGCGCACTTCGAGGGCACCGGGCCGGAGCTGCTCGAGGACCTGCCTTCGATCACCCACTTCGTCGCCGGGCTGGGCACCACGGGCACCTTGATGGGCGTCGGGCGATTCTTCCGTCAGCACAAGCCTGACGTGGCCATCGTCGCCGCGGAGCCCCGTTACGGTGAGTTGGTCTACGGCCTGCGCAACATGGACGAGGGCTTCGTCCCGGAGCTCTACGACCCCTCACTCATCGATGCCCGGTTCTCCGTCGGCCCGCGGGACGCGGTGCGCCGCACGCGGCAGCTGATCGAGGAGGAGGGCATCTTCGCGGGCATCTCCACCGGCGCGATCCTGCACGCCGCGCTCGGTCAGGCTGCCAAGTCGGTGGCTGCCGGGGAGAGCGCGGACATCGCGTTCGTGGTTGCCGACGGCGGCTGGAAGTACCTCTCGACCGGCGCCTACACCGGCACCGTCGCCGAGGCCGAGGAACGTCTCGAAGGCCAACTCTGGGCGTAGCGAGGTAACAAGTGACGGACTGGGCCAACTTCAAGTCGACGCGGATCGCGGTGCCCGGCGTCGAGATCGCGGTGCGCACGGCCGGCGCCGGCCCGCCGCTGCTGCTGCTCCACGGCTACCCGCAGACCTCGGCGATGTGGTCCCGGATCGCGCCCGCCTTGGCCCGTCGGTACACCGTGGTCGCCCCGGATCTGCGCGGCTACGGGGCCAGCGGCAAGCCGCCCGGCAGCGCCTCGCACATCGAGTACGCCAAGCGCACGATGGCCGCCGATCAGGTCGCCGTGATGGGAGCGCTCGGCTTCGAGGAGTTCGCCGTGGTCGGCCACGACCGCGGCGGGCGGGTCGGGCACCGCATGGCGTTGGACCATCCCGAGCGGGTGCAGCGACTGGCGGTGCTCGACATCGTCCCGACCCACGAGGTCTTCCGGACCACCGACGAGATGCTGGCCCGGGTCTACTGGCACTGGTTTTTCCTGTCCCAGCCCTACGACCTCCCGGAGCGGCTGATAGGCGCCGACCCGGAGTACCTCCTGCGCTTTGCGTTGCGGGCCTGGAGCTCCGACGGGACGGTGTTCGACGAGGCCGCCGTCGCCGAGTACGCCGCGGCGTTCCGCGACCCGGCCACCGTCCACGCGACCTGTGAGGACTACCGCGCCGCGGCGAGCATCGACCTGGAGCACGACGAGGCCGACCTGGACCGTCGCGTCACCTGTCCGGTGCTGGTGCTGTGGGGTGCCCGCGGATTCGTCGGACGCCGCTACGACGTGCTCGAGTGCTGGGGCCGTCGGGCGCAGCAGGTGTCCGGGACCGCCGTGGACAGCGGCCACTTCCTGCCCGAGGAGGCGCCGGCGGAGACCCTGGCGGCTCTGGAGGAATTCCTGGCCGCAGTGTAGATATTCGGGGCATGACTGATCGTCACGAGGTGACCCGCACGATCCCGGCCGACCCGACCACGATCTTCGCCGTGCTGTGCGACCCGCAGGGCCACGTCTCGATCGACTCCTCGGGGATGTTGATGTCGGCCTCCGGCAAGCCCGCCGGGGCCGTCGGCGACACCTTCGACATCAAGATGCACCGCGAGGCTCTCAACGACTTCCCGCTGGGCGCCTACGAGGTGACGATCCGCATCACCGAGTTCGTGCCGGACGCCGAGATTGCCTGGACCGTGCTCAGCCCGATCGCGGACCCGCCGATCGGGCACGTGTACGGCTACTCGCTGCGGTCGGTCGACGGCGGAACCGCGGTCACCTCGTACTGCGACTGGTCAGCCATCGACCCGATCTGGCGCGATCGGGAGATTCCTGGGATCGGCACGGTCACCTGGCCGGTCGTCCCGGTCACGGCCCTGCGGGCGACTCTCGGGATTCTGGAACGCACCGTCACCCGAGCCGGCTGACTGCCGCCCACCTGAGTCTTGCGGGCGCTAACGTCGGTTCGACATGTCTGAGGAAACAGCGCGCTCGCTCGACGCGCCCATCGGGATCTTCGACAGCGGCGTCGGCGGGTTGACCGTCGCGCGCGCCGTGCTGGACCTGCTGCCCGCCGAACCGGTTCTCTACGTCGGCGACACCCGCAACGCCCCCTACGGGCCGCGGCCGATCGCGCAGGTCCGCGCGCTGGCGCTGAACGTGCTCGACCACCTCGTCGACGAGGGCGTCAAGACGTTGGTGATCGCCTGCAACACCGCCTCGGCCGCGGTTCTGCGTGACGCCCGGGAGCGGTACCAGGTGCCGGTCGTCGAGGTGATCCGACCGGCCGTGCGGCGGGCCGTGGCGGCCACCCGCAACAACCGGGTCGGTGTGATCTGCACCCAGGCGACGAAGACCTCGCAGGCCTACGAGGATGCGTTCGCCGCCGCCCACGATCTGACCCTGACTGTCGCGGCCTGCCCCCGGTTCGTCGAGTTCGCCGAGCGCGGGCAGACCTCCGGGCCCGAGGTGCTCGCGGTCGCCAAGGATTACCTGGCGCCGATGATCGAGGCGGGCGTCGACACGGTCGTGCTCGGCTGCACCCACTACCCGCTGCTGGCCGGCCCGATCGCCCACGTGCTCGGCGAGGAAGTCACGCTGGTCTCCAGCGCGGAGGAGACGGCCAAGGACGTGTACAAGGTCCTCGTCGACTCGGGCCTGGCCCGCCCGGAAGACCGGCCTGCGCCGCGGCACCGGTTCCTGGCCACCGGCGACCGCCAACCGTTCGCGGCCGTCGGCCGTCGATTCCTGGGGCCCGACCTCGGCGTGGTCGAGGCCCTGGGCGCCGTCGAGGTCATGGGAGCAATTGCGTGAGCGAGCTTGCGAACGAACCAGTGTCACAGTGCACGGCATCTCCTGGCCCGCGCGGGCGGGCAGAGGCACGCCGGTGAGATTGACCGTTGTCGGCTGCTCCGGCTCGTTCCCCGGTCCGACCTCGCCGGCGTCGTGCTATCTGGTGGAGGCCGACGGGTTCCGCGTTCTGCTCGACCTCGGCGCCGGCGCACTCGGCGCGTTGGCCACCCACGTCGACGTCGGCAGTATCGACGCGGTCGTGCTCTCCCACCTGCACCCGGACCACTGCATCGACATGTGCGGCTACTACGTGGCCCGCAAGTACCGCCCGGACGGCGCCCTGCCGCGGATCCCGGTCCACGGGCCGGCGGATACCCCGAGCCGGATGGCCGCGGCCTACGGGTTGCCCGAGGACCCCGGGATGACCGAGCAGTTCGACTTCCGCAAGCTGACCGCCGGGGAGCCGTTCGAGATCGGGCCGTTCCGCTTCCACACCGACCGCACCGTGCACCCGATCGAGGCCTACGCGATCCGGGTGGAGCACGGCGGCAAGGCGCTGGTGTACTCCGGGGACTCCGGGGTCTGCGACGAGTTGGTGCGGCTGGCCACCGGCGCGGACCTGTTCCTGTGCGAGGCCTCGTTCCACGACGGCCGCGACGTGGCCCCGGACGTCCATCTGACCGGCAGCCAGGCCGCCGAGCACGCCACCCGGGCCGGGGTGCCCCGGCTGCTGCTCACGCACATCCCGCCGTGGAACGACCCGGCCCGCACGCTGTCCGAGGCCGCTGACTTCGAGGGCCGCGTCGACCTGGCCTGCCCCGGCGCCACCTACGAGATCTGAACGCGCGTGCCCGTAGGCTCGCTGGCATGTTGCGGTCGGGTCGGGTGGCGCACGCGCCCCCCCAGCCCCGACCGGCGTACCCATAGGCTCGCGGGCATGTCGCGACCAGGGGGGCGCAAGCCCGACGAACTTCGCCCGGTGACCATCACCCGCCGCTGGCTGGACCACGCCGAGGGGTCGGTGCTGGTCGAGTTCGGCAAGACCCGCGTGCTCTGCGCGGCCAGCGTCACCGAAGGTGTGCCGCGCTGGCGCCGGGGCAGCGGCCAGGGCTGGGTGACCGCCGAGTACGCCATGCTGCCGCGCGCCACCCACACCCGCGGCGACCGCGAGTCGGTCAGGGGACGTATCGGCGGCCGCACCCACGAGATCTCCCGGCTCGTCGGCCGCAGCCTGCGGGCGGTGATCGACTACAAGGCGCTGGGGGAGAACACGATCGTGCTCGACTGCGACGTGCTCCAGGCCGACGGCGGTACCCGCACCGCGGCGATCACCGGGGCCTACGTCGCCCTGGCCGATGCCGTCGAATACCTGCGCGGGCGGAACGCGCTGGCCGGCGAGCCCTTGACCGGCAGCGTCGCCGCGGTCAGCGTCGGCATCTGCGGCGGGCAGCCGTGCCTGGACCTGGAGTACGTCGAGGACGTCGCGGCGGCCACCGACATGAACGTGGTGTGCACCGGCGACGGGCGGTTCGTCGAGGTGCAGGGCACGGCCGAGGGCGCACCGTTCGACCGGGCGCTGCTCGACTCGCTCCTCGACCTCGCGGTCGGTGGCTGCGCGGATCTGACGCTCATTCAGAAGGCTGCCCTGGCAGTGAATCCGGGCGTATGACCGGCACCCTCGTGCTGGCGACGCGCAACGCCGCGAAGCTCGTCGAGCTCAACCGCATTCTCGCCGAGGCAGCGTTGTCGCCGCGGCTGTGCGGTGTGGACGAGTTCACCGGCGTGCCCGAGGTCGCCGAGACCGGCGCCACGTTCGCGCAGAACGCGGCGCTGAAGGCGGTGGCCGTGGCCGCGGCCACCGGTCTCCCGGCGGTCGCCGACGACTCCGGGCTGTGCGTCGACGCGCTGAACGGGATGCCCGGGATCTTCTCGGCCCGGTGGGCGGGCAAGCACGGCGCCGACGACGCGAATCTCGACCTGGTGCTGGCCCAGATCAGCGACATCCCGGACGAGCGTCGGGGCGCGCACTTCGCGTGCGCCGCCGCGCTGGCCCTGCCCGGTGGGGTGGTCGAGGTGGTCGAGGGCCGCATCTTCGGGCGCCTGCTGCGTGCCCGACGCGGCGAGCAGGGATTCGGCTACGACCCGATCTTCCTGCCCGGCGGCCACGACCGGACGACCGCCGAGATGTCCGCGGTCGAGAAGGACGCCATCAGCCACCGAGGCCAGGCGCTGCGGGCGCTGTTGCCCGCGCTGCGGAGGACCTTGACCGGAACGTGACGACGATTCCGGCCGGGGTACGCGGTTTGCGCGACAATTGGCTCGTGCGGTGGCGACTCGTGTCGGGGGCGGTGGTGCTGCTCGGCCTGACGCTGGCCGGGTGCGCGCCGGTCGCGCAGTCGCGCGTGGCTGCGGCTCCGGTCTCGCCATCCCCGGACACCTTGTCCCCGGACACCCCGATCCAGCCGCAGGACAACGCCGACGTCCCCGAGGCCGACGTTTCCGCGCAGTACGCGGCGGCTGTGGTCCGCGAGGCCAAGCCCGCCGGCATCAATCCGCAACTGCTGATGGCGATCGTCTACAACGAGTCGTACAAGCCGCACGACGCGGCCAGCCAGCGGCTGTGGCAGGCGCTGAACCCGGGCGCGTCATTCGGCATCGTGAACATGCACCAGGCCGCGTTCGACCAGGCCCGGCGTGGGCGCCCGTTCGCCGGCCGCAGCTTCCAGGAGTTGCCCGACGACCCGGAGCTCGCACTGCAGGCCGCGGCCTGGTACCTGCACGACCTCTCGCACTCGCTGCCCGCGCACCCGGCCACCACGTTGACCCACGACCAACTGCTCGCCTTGGGCTACAACACCGGCCCCGGCAACATGCGGCTGTTCGCCCGCGGGGTCGCCCCCGGCCCGATGGCGGAGACGTACCTGAGCGAGCTGAAGTCCAACTGGGACAAGGCCGCCGCCGCGCTGACCAAGGCCGGCGACCCGACCCCGGGCACACCGCGAGCGCAGCCGACGCCTCCCCTGGCCTGAGTTAGCCTCGCGCGTATGGATTCCCTGGAGCAGCAGGCCACGGTCGTGGACCTCGGCGCGGTCTACGCCGAGCAGCGGCGCCGCATCGCGGAACTGGTCCGGGCGCTGCCCGCGGCCGACCTGCTGGTCCGGTGCCCGACCTGCCCGGACTGGACGGTGCGCGACGTTGTCGGCCACCTGACCGGCCTGATGTCCGACGTCCGGACGCGGAACCTGGCCGGACTGGGCACCACGGAATGGACCCAGGCCCAGGTGGACGCGTTCGCGGCGTACAGCCTCGAGGCGGTGCTCGAGGCCTGGACCGCGCTCGCCGAGCCCGCCGAGCGCGATTTCGCCGGAGTCGTCGGGGCGCCCGGGATGCGGTTGATCTCCGACGCGTTCACCCACGAGCACGACATCCGCGGTGCGGTGCGGCGCCCCGGCGGCCGGGAGTCCGCCGCGATGGCGGTCGCGCTGCGCGTGCAGCTGGACGCGCTGGCGACCCGGTTGGGCGACGCCGCTCTGCCCGGGCTGGAGCTGCGGTGCGCCGACGGCGGCTCGTTCCTCGTCGGCCCGGGAGAGCCTGCCGGGGTCGTGGAGTTCCCCACCACCTGGGACATGCTCCGCACGATGTGTGCCCGGCGCAGCCAGGCCCAGTTGCGGGCCTGCTCCTGGCAGGGCGTCGCCGCCGAGGACTACCTGGACGCGTTCTTCCGCTTCGCCCCGCCGGTGGCCGACGTCGCCGAGTGACCCGCTCGGGTCACGGGGACTGCGTGAGCCCCGGGTCGAGCGGCGAGGACGAACCCTGCTCGGCCGGGTGCATCATGTCGGCCAGCGCCTGGGCGATGACCGCGTGGCCCTTGGCCGAGAGGTGGTCGCCGTCGGCGGCGAGCAGCTCCGTCGTGTCGCCCCGGCCCTGGAACAGCCGCAGCGTCGACAAGTACTGGACGTGGCCGTTCTCGGCCGCGTGCCACAAGGCCTCGTTGGTGAGCCTCGTGGCCTCGGCGGCGGCGCGGCGCTTGTTCGCCGAGTACTTGCGCTGGGCGACCGCGCCGTCCTTGAAGTCGTTCCAGTAGCCGCAGACCACGACCTTGGCGTCGCTGTTCAGCCGGTGGATCTCGTCGATCGCGTTCGAGATGTTGTGCTGGAGGCGGGCGGCGATCGGGCCGTACTGCTTCTGCGGCGAGGCCCCGTCGGTGACCCGCTGGAACGCGTTGCTGAAGTCGTTGGCGCCGGCGAAGATGACCACGAGGTCGACGTTGCGGATCTCGCTCTGGACGGTTCCGTCGTGCAGCACCTTCATCAGGTCGCCGCTGGTCGAGGAACCGTGGGCCTCGTTCTGGACGCGGATGCGCTCCTGGACGCGGTCGGCGACCAGGCCTGCGTAGTCGACCAGCAGGCCGGGGCAGTGACAGCGATCCAACGCCGTCAGCACCGAGTCGCCGAGGCCGATCACGCGCAGCCCGACGTCGGAGGCCGAATCCGGCTTGCTCGGTGCGCTGTGGGCGCCGGCCGCCGATGCGCCGCTGAAAGCGACGGAAACTCCCAGGAGACTCGCGAGCGCGACCGATGCGGTGCGCTTCCAACGGCTGCGGTTCACCGCTGCCCCTTTCCCCCAACGCCCACACGCCGACGGCTCAGATCCACTGCCCACCGGGCGGTCAGTCAATCACCGCCCACGCGTCGAAAAGGTGGCCATCGGACGGCACTTCACCTGTTCGGCGCATCCCGTGGGGGAGCCTACGACGGCTGATTTGGGCGGGGAGTGGTCTTTGTCGGGTTGAGTACAGGAGTTGAAGTTGATTGCAGAGTGCACCTAGAGACGAGTGTTTCTCACGATTCGTGAGGTTCGGAATTCACGTCCCGTCGCGCGGGACGAGATCGGCCAACGGCACCTCGGGATCGACCAGTCGCGCCGGGTCGATCGGTTGCGCAGACCGCACCATCGCCTCGAGTGGGTCCCCGACGTCGCAGACGTTGACGTTCATGGCTGCCAGCACCCGGCTCTCGGCGTCGAGCCAGAACGCGATGAACTCGCGCTTGCCGCGGTCGCCGCGGTAGACCACGTCGGAGAAGCTGCCGGGTTCCAGCCACCCCCAGCACTCCAGGTCCAGGTCGTACTGCGTGGAGAAGAAGTACGGCACGCGGTCGTAGGGCTCACCCAGGCCGAGCATGGACAGTGCGGCGGCCGCGCCGCCGACCAGGGCGGTGTCCCAGTGCTCGACGCGGATCGGCCGGGCGTAGAGCGGGTGGTCGGCCCGGACGCAGGTCCCGGCGGCGTAGATGTCGGGGTCGGAGGTCTGCATCCGGGTGGTGATGCGGATGCCGTCGTCGACCTCCAGCCCGGCGGCCTCGGCCAGCGCGGTCGCGGGGCGGTGGCCGACGCCGATCACGACCGCGTCCCCGCTGATCTCCTCCCCGGTGCTGGTCACCACCACCGGTCCGGGGCGGACCTCCGGCAGGCCCAGGCCGATGCGGACGTCAACCCCGTGGTCGCGGTGCAGCTGGACGAACATGTCACCGATTCCCGGCCCGAACCGCCGACTGAGCGGCGCCGCGTCCGGTTCGACCATCACGACCTCGCAGCCGTGGTGCCGGGCCGCGGCGGCGACCTCCAGTCCGATCCAACCGCCGCCGACCACGATCACTCGGGCCTGTCCGGACAGGCTCTCCCGCAGCTGGTCGAAGTCGCCGAGTCGGCGCAGGTAGAAGACGCCGGGGTGATCGGTGTTCGGGATCCGGCGGGCTGTCGATCCGGTGGCGAGCAGGAGCTTGTCGTAGTGCTGCCGGGAACCGTCGGCCAGCCCGACCTCGTGCGAATTCCGATGGATCACGGCGACCGGAGTGCCCAGTCGCAGCTCGACGTCGTGTTCCGCGTACCAGTCCACGGTGTGGACGTAGATCTGCTCCAGGGTCTCGATGCCCTTCAGGTACCCCTTCGACAACGGCAGCCGCACGTAGGGCCGGTGGGCCTCCTCGCCGATCAGGACGACCCGGCCCTCGAAGCCGGCCTCGCGCAGCGCCTCCGCGGCCTTCGCGCCGGCCAACGAGGCGCCGACGATGACGAAGGTCCGCGGATCAGGCACACGCGAACGTTAGCTGCCCGGACGCCCGGGTGATTGTCCGCACCGATGCGGCCCGGCGTTGTCGCCGGTGCGCGAGGGGGGACTTGAACCCCCACGTCCGAGGACACCAGATCCTAAGTCTGGCGCGTCTGCCAATTCCGCCACTCGCGCTGGTGGGGGTCGCGACCCCCGGGTCAGAAGGTACCTGGGCTCACCTCGGGACGGACGGGACGAGTTGCAACCGGCGAGGTGATTTCCGGCCCGCGGTCGTCACTCCGGTTGCGACTCTGCCCGTGCGCGTCAGACTTCGAGCGCCCGCAACAACCGGTCGACGTGCCCGGTGGCCTTGACCCCGTACTGCGCCAGCTCGATGTTGCCCTCGGCGTCGATCACGAAGGTCGAGCGGATCACGCCCTCGACGATCCGGCCGTACATCGACTTCTGGCCGTAGGCACCGTAGGCGCGCAGCACGCTCTTGTCCGGGTCGGACAAGAGCGGGAAGGGCACCGAGTCGCGGTCGCGGAACTTCGCCAGTTTCGCCGGGGAGTCCGGCGACAGCCCGAGCACCGTGTAGCCGGCACCGGTGACCCGGGCGATGTTGTCGCGGAAGTCGCAGGCCTGCTTGGTGCAGCCGGGGGTCATCGCCGCCGGGTAGGCGTAGAGGATCACCCGGCGCCCGCGCAGCTCCGCCAGCACCACCTTGTTGCCGTCGGCGTCGGGCAGCGTGAAATCGGGCGCGGGATCCCCGGGGGACAGATGCACGTTCTCGGCCACGAATACCTCCTCCTGTCAATTCTCGCCGCCCATCCTTCCCCTAGCACCGCGCGGCGCGTAATCCGGTGCCCGCGCTGCCAGGCACCCGGCTGTGCTGGAAGGATGTCCCGATCCCGACGGGTCCCGCCCGTCGTGACTGGTCCGAAGAAGGGCGGCAGCGTGGGCAGGACCGGTAACTCCGCGAGCGATCCGGCGGAGTTGGAGGCACAGATCGCGGCTGCCCGCGACCGCCTCGCCGTCTCGATCGACCAGATCTCCGCCCGAGTTGCGCCGAGTGCGATCGCCGACGCCGCGAAGTCCCGCGTCCGCGCGATCGTGATCAATCCAGATGGCAGTATTAAGAAGGACAAGGCTGCTATTGTCGGCGGCGTCGGTTTCACGATCGTTTTGTGGGTCGCCTGGCGACACTTTCATTAGCAGCGTTTGACTAATGTCACGCCGCGTCGCTGTACAGATACCGGTGGCGCACAGAATTGCCCGGATTGTCCGACATAACCGATGAATGCGCAGTTCAGCGGGGCTGTACCACCTTGAATTACTTGATGTGCCGCACGCTTACGCAGTCGGTCAAGGTATGTCCGGGCGCGTATCGCCGGCCCCCATCTCGTCCCTACTCTCAAACGGAAGTCCTTCAGGTGGACTCCGATTTCCAGGGGTGGGGAATCAATGGCTGACATCGCATTCAAGCCGGGCGTTCTGGTCCGGAAGGGGACGGCCAAGAAGGCCGTCGCCGACAAGAAGGCCGTGGCCGGACGCAAGCACCGTGGCGACCACCAGGCCGCCGTCAAGGTAGCCGGCCAGACCGCGGCCGTCGCCGGACTGTCGGGCGTTCTGCTGCTCGCGCTGAAGGCCATGGTGCTCGTGGCGCCGTCGGTCCTGCCGCACGGCAACGGCCTGGACTCGCTGGGTCGGCCGATCCCGAGCGCCGGGATCGCCGACAACAGCACCGCGCCGGCCTCGATGGGCACCGCGCTGAACTCGGCTCCGGCGAGCACGTCCGACGCCGGCACGACCCCGCGCTCCAGCGGTGGCTCGACGATCAACCTCGGCGGCAACACCGGCTCCAACGCGGGCGGGAACACCGGTGGCAACACCGGCGGTACCACGACCCCGGGCTCGGGCAGCGCTGGTGGGGGAAGCACCAGCACGTCCACCGGAACGCTCTCCGGCGTCGCAACGACGTTGGGCAACACCGTGAACAGTGTTCTGCCGGGTGTCGGCAGCACGGTCACCAAGGTCCTCACGCCGGTCACCAGCACGGTCGACTCCACGCTGAGCCCGGTCGAGAACACGCTGAAGCCGGTCACCTCGACGGTCGGTTCGGTGGTTCAGGGCACTGGCCTCGGCGACACCGTCGGCCAGGTCGCCTCGACCGTCGGGCTGGAGGGGACCACCGACCAGCTCGGGCTCACGTCCTCGAACAGCTCCTCCGGCTCGGGCGGCCTGCTGGGCGGCGTGCTCGGCGGCTCCGGTGGCGGCCTGCTCGGTGGTCTCGGCTAGTAGCGCCAAGTTCCTCGCAGATGCCCCGGGGCCGTGGCCCCGGGGCATCCGTGCGTCCGGGCTCGATGCACCCGCCGTACGCTGTGCGGACATGAGTGGTAGTCGGCGTTCCGAGGCAGCGAACCTGGGGGAGAAGCTGCCGATCCGGCTGCTGCACGACCGGGTGCTGGTCCGGGCCGACGGGCCCGAGGGCGAGCGCCGGTCGACGTCGGGCATCTTGATCCCGGCGACCGCGCAGATGGGCAAGCGGCTGAATTGGGCCGAGGTCGTCGCCGTCGGGCAGAACGTCCGGACCGTCGAGGCCGGCGACCGCGTGCTGTTCGACCCCGAGGACCGCTCCGAGGTCGAGGTACGCGGCACCGACTACATCCTGCTGCGGGAGCGCGACGTGCACGCCGTCGCGGCGGAGCGCCTCAACGACGGGTCGCCCGGCCTCTACCTGTGAGTCCTCCTCACGAGCTGTGACCCCCTGTGACTGTCCGCTCACGGGAACACCGTG
The DNA here is from genome assembly GCA_036269075.1 of Sporichthyaceae bacterium. Lineage (NCBI taxonomy): Bacteria > Bacillati > Actinomycetota > Actinomycetes > Sporichthyales > Sporichthyaceae > Sporichthyaceae bacterium. Next base: position 8,405 of record DATASX010000007.1, on the reverse strand, counting down.
GATCGTTCGCGAGTTGGGGTAGACAACGCGTCGTAGGCAGTCGACGACCCAGGGGCGGGCGTCCACGACGCGAGCCGCGCTGAAGGCGTGGTGAGGAGGCCGTACCAATTATGCCGCGTCAGGACGTCACCGAGGAGAAGCAGGCCGGCACCACCCGAGTCATCGGGCGCCCGCGGCGCGCCGAACGCGCCGCAGGTCAGGATCCGGACCTGGTTCGTTTCTACCTGGACGAGATCGGGAGCACCGCACTGCTCACGGCCGAGCAGGAGGTCGATCTTGCCAAGCGCATCGAGGCCGGCGTCTTCGCACGTCAGCTGCTCGACGAGGCCGCCGAGAACAAGACCCGGCTGGGTCCGCGGCGGCGGAGGGAGCTGCTCGACCTCGCGGCCGACGGCGAGGCGGCGCGCGACCACATGGTCCGCGCGAACCTGCGGCTGGTGGTCTCGGTGGCGCGCAAGTTTGCCGGCCGCGACGTGCCGTTCCTGGACATCGTCCAGGAGGGCAACCTCGGCCTGATCCGCGCAGTGGAGAAGTTCGACTACGCGCGCGGCTACAAGTTCTCCACCTACGCGACCTGGTGGATCCGCCAGGCCATCCAGCGCGGACTGGGGGAGCTCAGCCGCACGGTGCGGCTGCCGGTTCACGTCGTCGAGGAGTTGTCGCGGCTGAACCGGTTGGAGCGGACCCTCGGCACCGCGTTGGGGCGCGAACCCACCGTCGCCGAGTTGGCCGCCGAGCTGGAATTGCCCGAGGAGCGGATCGTCGATCTGCGCCGCCAGAACCGGACCCCGGTCAGCCTGGACTCGGCCGTCGGTTCCGACGGGGAGACCCCGATCGCCGACCTGATCCGCGACGACGACGCGATGGCCGCCGCCGAGATCGCCGAGCACAACGCGATGATCACCCAGTTGCGCTCGTTGGTCGCTGCGCTGCCGGAGCGGCAGGCTGCGGTTCTGACGATGCGTTTCGGACTGCGCGACGGTGTCCCGAAGACGCTGGCCGAGATCGCCGCGCCGATGGGCCTGACGCGGGAGCGGGTGCGGCAGTTGGAGAAGGACGCGCTGGCGACCCTGCGCGACCCGGAGACCGGCGCCGCGCTGATCGCGTGGACTGCCTGATCGGATGTCGTAACGGTCGACGAGCGTGGACGGGTTGGCCAACGTGAGGCGGCCAACCGGGGCAGGACGGTTTGGCTGGGGCAGACTGGTCCCGTGAGCCGAAACCCGAAAGCAGGCCTGCCTGCCCAGCCCGCAGATCTCGTCGACGTTGCTCGGCTGGTCACGGCCTACTACGCCGAGCACCCCGATCCGGCCGACCCGGCACAGCGCGTCGCGTTCGGCACCTCGGGGCACCGCGGCAGTGCGTTCTCCGCGAGCTTCAACGAGGACCACATCGCCGCGATCACCCAGGCAATCTGCGAGCACCGCGCAGCGGCCGGCATCGACGGGCCGGTGTTCCTGGCCAAGGACACCCACGCGTTGTCCGAGCCGGCCACGGTGACGGCCGTCGAGGTGTTGGCCGCGAACGGTGTCCGCGTGCTGTTGGACAGCCGCGACGGCTGGACGCCGACGCCCTCGCTGTCCCGGGCGGTGCTCCAGCACAATGCGCTGCCCGGCCGCGGCATCGCCGACGGCATCGTGGTGACGCCCAGTCACAATCCGCCGACCGACGGAGGCTTCAAGTACAACCCGCCGAACGGCGGACCGGCAGACACCGATGTGACCGGTGCGGTCGCGAAGCGTGCCAACGAACTGTTGGACAACAGGTTGCGCGGGGTGCGGCGCATCCCGTGGCCACGGGCTCGCGCGGCCGACACCACCGGCACCTACGACTTTCTCGGCAAGTACATCGCCGACCTGCCGCTGGCACTCGACCTCGACGCGATCGCCGCCTCCGGGGTACGCATCGGCGCCGATCCACTGGGCGGGGCCAGCGTGCGCTACTGGGCCGAGATCGCCGACCGTTTCGGGTTGGCGCTCGAGGTCGTGAACCCGCTCGTGGATGCCACGTTCCGGTTCATGACCTGCGACTGGGACGGCAAGATCCGGATGGACTGCTCCTCGCCGGACGCGATGGCCTCGCTGATCGCCCGGCGGTCGTCCTACGATTTGGCCACCGGCAACGACACCGACGCCGACCGGCATGGGATCGTCACCCCCGACGCCGGGCTGATGAACCCGAACCACTACCTGGCGGTGGCGATCAACCACCTGATCGGCACTCGCGACGGGTGGTCCGCGCAGGCCGCGATCGGCAAGACGCTGGTGTCCTCCTCGATGATCGACCGGGTCGCCGAGAGCCTCGGCCGGCGGGTGCTGGAAGTCCCGGTCGGATTCAAGTGGTTCGTGCCCGGCCTGATGGACGGCTCATTGGCCTTCGGCGGCGAGGAGAGCGCCGGAGCATCGTTCCTGTGCCGCGACGGCAGCGTGTGGACGACCGACAAGGACGGCATCCTGTTGTGCCTGCTGGCGGCTGAGATTCGCGCCACCACCGGACGTTCGCCCAGTGAGCACTACGCCGAACTGGTCGCCAAGTTCGGCGACCCCACCTACGCCCGCATCGACGCCCCGGCCACCCGGGAGCAGAAGGCGGTGCTGGCGAAACTGACGCCGGATCAGGTGACGGCCACTCAATTGGCCGGCGAGCCGATCCGGCAGCGGTTGACCACGGCACCGGGCAACGGCGCCCCGATCGGCGGCCTGAAGGTGACCACCGACTCCGGGTGGTTCGCCGCCCGGCCGTCGGGCACCGAGGACGTCTACAAGATCTACGCGGAGAGCTTCGCCGGGCCCGAGCATCTGGCCCGGATCCAGGAAGAGGCCCGCGAGGTCGTGACCGCCGCGCTGGCCGGAGCGTGACCGCGAGTGTGGAGCAGGTGGTCCTGCTCGACCCGGACGGCCGGCCGTGCGGGGTCGCCGACAAGGCGACCGTGCACGGCTCGACCACCCCGTACCACCTGGCGTTCTCCTGCTACCTCTTCGACAACGCCGGCCGGTTCCTGGTCACCCAGCGCGCGCACACCAAGCTGACCTGGCCGGGGATCTGGACCAACAGTTGCTGCGGCCACCCCGGCCCCGACGAGCAACCGCGCGACGCCGTGGTGCGCCGACTGCAGCAGGAACTCGGGATCGTGGCCGACAGCCTCGTGCTGGCCCTGCCGGAATTCGCCTACCGGGCAAGCTTTCTGGGCGTCGAGGAGTACGAACTGTGCCCGGTGTTCCTGGCCCGCGCCGACGCGGAGCCTGCCCCGGACCCGGCCGAGGTCGCCGCGACCGACTGGTGGCGCTGGCCGGACTTCGTGGCCGAGGCACTGGCCGCCGACAGCCGGATCTCGCCCTGGGCCCAGGAACAGGTGCGCCAACTCGACTCCGGCGGCCACGTGGAGCGATTCCTGGCGGCGGCACAGCACTCGTCGCCCTGCAACCGGTAGCCGCTCAACCCTGGGCTCCCGAAGCTCAACCCTGGGCTCCCGAAGCTCAACCTGGGCTCCCGAAGGCTGCCGAACATGGCGGAGACCGCGGTGGCTCTCGCTGCGGCGCGTCGCGCCCCTGGTGTTGCGATGTTGTTCGGCAGCCGACGGGGTTGTGGTGGTCAGTCCGCCTGGAACCGGTAGCCCATGCCTGGTTCGGTGAGCAGCCACTTGGGTCGGACCGGGTCCGGTTCGAGCTTGCGTCGCAGCTGCCACAGGTAGGCGTGCAGGTAGTTGGTCTCGGTGGCGTAGGCCGGGCCCCACACCGTCTGCAGCAACTGACGGCTCGTCACAAGCCTGCCCCGGTTGCGACACAGGGTCTCCAGGATCAGCCATTCGGTCGGGGTCAGGTGCACGTCGGCACCGCCGCGGACCACCCGTCGGGCCGCCAGGTCGACGGTGAAGTCATCGGTGGCGACCACCGGTTCCTCCTCGCCGGGGTTCGCCCGGCGCCCGGCGGCCCGCAGTCGTGCCAGGAACTCGTTCATCCCGAACGGCTTGGTGACGTAGTCGTCGGCGCCGGCATCCAGCGCGGCGACTTTCTGCGCCTCCTGATCGCGGGCCGACAGCACGATGATCGGCACGTTCGACCAACCGCGGATCCCGCGGATCACCTCGACGCCGTCCATGTCCGGCAGACCCAGGTCGAGCACGACGATGTCCGGTCGCTCACGGGCCATCGCGGCCAGTCCGGAAGCGCCGTCCGAGGCCGTCACCACGATGTGCTGACGGGCCGTCAGGTTGATGCGCAGGGCGCGCACCAGGGCCGGTTCGTCATCGACCACCAGCACGCTGGTCATGGCGTCGCCCGGGTCGTCGGCAGGTCCAGGTGCATGGTCAGCCCGCCGCCCGGAGTGGTGCGGGCGACCAGCCGCCCACCGAGCGTCTCGGTGAAGCCGCGGGCCACCGCCAGCCCGAGGCCGAGTCCGGACCCGTTCGGGGCATCGCCGAGTTGCTGGAACGGCGCGAACACCCGCTCCCGGTCCGCGGCCGGGATGCCGGGGCCGTGGTCGATCACCGAGATCCGCAGCATGTTGCCGTCGGCCCGTGCGCTCAACGTCGGCGGGCGGTCGGGCGGGGAGTACCGCAGGGCGTTGGTGACCAGGTTCGCCAGCGCCCGTTCCAGCAGGCCGGGGTCGGTCTGCAGTTCGGGCAGATCGGGTGGGATGTCCAGCCGCAGACCGGCGGCCTGCTCGGCGTCGAGGCTGCGCAGCAGTCGGGGAGTGAGGTCGGCCAACGCGGTCGGCTGCAGCAGCGGACGCACGATGCCGCCGTGCAGCCGGCTCATGTCGAGCAGGTTCGCGATCAGGTCGGTCAGCCGGTCGGCGCCGTCCTCGATGGTCTCCAGCAGCTCGGCCTGATCGGACGCGGACCAGATCACGTCGTCCTGCCGCAACGTGGACACCGCGGCCTTGACCGAGGCCAACGGCGTTCGCAGGTCGTGCCCGACCGCGGCCAGCAACGCCGTCCGGGTCTGGTTCTCCGCAGCCAACGTGGCTCGGCGGGCGTCCAGGTGCACCACGCCGCTGACGCTGACCGCGATCAGCACGAACAGCCCCAGCGCGAAGGCGTTGGCCGGGGCCTGGATCGTCCAGTCGTGCACCGGCGGGGTGAAGTACCAGTTCAGCAGCAGGCCCGAGGCGACGGCGGCCCCGACGGCCGGCCACACCCCGCCGAGCACGGTGACCGCGATCACCGCGACGAGGTACAGCAGCAGGTCGTCGACCAACGGCAGGTGCGCCCAGTCGGCGTCCAGCACAGCGGTCAGCGCCGGCAGTAGCCCGACGGCCAGCGCGAAGCCTGCCAGCATCCGGGTGCGGCCGATCCCGCTGTGCGTCACGGAGGCAGTCTGACACCGGCGCCCCCGATCGCCACTTCTGCTGCCTGTCGCACCTATCAGGGCACCCCGATAGGTGCGACAGGCAGCAGAAGTGCGGGTGTGGTTAGGCGCTGTGCCCCAGGTAACGGGCGAACAGGTCCTCGCCGTCCAGCTCACCGGGCTCGCCGACGAAGGCCACCTCGCCGCGATGCAGCAGGTAGACGTAGTCGGCCAACGCGAGCGCCTTGGTCACGTACTGCTCGACCAGCAGCAGGCTGGCGCCGCCGGCCGCGATCTGGTGCAGGAAGTCGAAGATCTCATCGACGATCCGCGGGGCCAGGCCCATGCTGACCTCGTCGAGCAGGACCACGGACGGGCTCTGCACGTACGCGCGGGCCAACGCGAGCATCTGCTGCTCGCCGCCGGACAGCGTCCCGGCCACCTGACCGAGTCGCCTGCCGAGCACGGGGAAGGCCGACGCGGCCTGCTGGATCGCGCGCTCGTGCTGTCCCGGCGGGGCCTGCACGACGATGTTCTCCCGCACGGTCAGCGACGGGAACACTCCGCGGCCCTCGGGGATGTGGCAGACCCCGCGCCTCATCAGCTTGTACGGCGGCTGACCGGTGACGTCCTGGTTGTCGATCACCAACTTCCCGCTCTCCGGGCGCAGCAGACCCGCGGCGACCCGCAGCAAGGTGGTCTTGCCCGCGCCGTTCGCGCCGAGCAGGGCCACCACCGCGCCGTCCGGGACGCAGAGCGTCACGTCGCGCAGCACGCGGCTCGTGCCGTACCCGGCGACGACCTGGCGCAGCTCAAGCATTCTGAGGCTCCGTCACTTGGTGCACTGGGGCTTGCTGCCCGACGACGTAGTCCAGCCCTTGTCGCTGAGCAGCTCGAAGTACACGCAGGTGATCAGCGGGGCCGCCTTCTGTCCGGGGCTGAACGTCATCGGCGGGGTCAGCCCACCGAGGGTCTCGTTGTGGATGGTCCCCAGGCCGGTCATCAGGTCGCCCGTGGTGATCGGTGCCGTCCGGGCCTTGGCGCCCAGGCCGTGCACGGCCGCCTCGACGAGCTTCCCGGCCGCCCAGGCGTAGATCGAGTCCGCGTCCGGGGTCAGACCGGGAGCGAACTTGGCGAGCCCGGCGTGGTACTCCTTCTGCCCCTCCGTGTCGTCGAGCGTCCACGGTGCCACCGCGCTGGCCGAGGCCAGGGTGTTGCGGCGGATGTCCGGGTCGTTCGCGTTCTGCGGGCTGAGCACCAGGCCGTTGGTGATGAACTCCGGGTGGTAGCTGATCGCCGCGCAGGACCGGGCGACCCGGCCGATCGAGGCACCGTCCATCGCCATCCCCATGGCCTGCACGCCCGCGTTCTTGGCGCTCTGGCACTGGGCCGTGAAGTCCGGCTGGGTCAGCGAGATCGCCGAGGAGTACGTGAGCTTGGCCCCGGCCTTCTTGGTCTCGTCCTCGATGATCTTCTGGCCGTTGGTGCAGACGCTGGCCTCGACGCAGTACAGCAGGCCGAGGTTGGTCTTGCCGGCCGCGACCGTCTGTTGCAGCGCGCCGCGGATGGCGCCGAGCAGACCGGCGCCGGTCGGGAACAGGTACGGGTTCTGGTTCCACGCGAAGTCGATGCCGTCGCCGCCGATGACCGGGATCTTGGCCTTCTCGGCGCCGGACAGGATGCCGGGGAACCCGATCGGGTCGAACACCCCGACGAGAGCCTGCACGCCCTTGTTCGAGACGAGGTCCTGGACCGCCGCCGCCGCCCGGGCCGGGTCGGCGCCGTCGTCGACCGCGTAGACCACGATCGGGTGGCAGGCGATCCCGCCGTGGGCGTTGACGTACTGGACCCAGGTCGCCAGGCCGTTGCGGGCATCCGCGGTCACCGGGCCCTCGACGCCGGAGAAGCCGCCGACCTGGCCCAGCTTCAGCGGGGCGCCGGACGCGGTGCACGGGGCGTCGGCGGCCGTTGCGGCGGCCGGGGCAGCGGCGGCGGTACCACCACCGGGCTTGGCCGCGGCCGCGGTCGCACCGGTCTTGCCCGCCCTGGCCCCGGCGGCCGGGACGGTGCCGGACACCAGCGGCGCCGGTGCCGGCGCCCCGCCGGTGCTCGTGCCGGTCTTGGTTGTCGAAGTCGCCGCGGCCGGCGCGTTCGCGGCCGTCCGGGTGGTGGTCGCGGCGGCCGGGGCCGCCGCGGCTGCGCTGCCCGCGGCGGTCTTCAGCGCCTGGATCGAGGCGTTGTCGAGGGACACCGTCGTGCCGCCGGCGCCGGCGACCACGTCGGAGTGGCTGACGCGGGTGCCGCACCCGGCGAGCACGAGCAGCGCGGCCGTCGCCAGGATCGCGAGCCGGCGGTCGGTTCGGCGGTTCATCGGTTCTCCTCTTAGGGAATTCATCGAGCGCCCTCGGTGACCACGGTCGCCGGAGTCGGTGGCCGTCCGGCCCGGGCCGCCGTGGTGCTGTCCCGACGGTAGGAGTCGCGCTCGGTCCAGCGCGTGAACGGAATCTGCGGGCGGACGGCGAAGACCGCGGCCAGGATCGCGCCGAGGCCGAACAGCACCTGGAAGCCGTCGCTGAACGAGGTGAGGTAGGCCGGGCCGACGAACATTGCGATCGGGCCGAGCACGGCGGCAGTGACCGTGGTGCGGCCGGCGATCGAGAGCACCGCCAGCAGCACCAGGGAGTAGACGTAGTTGAAGCTGGTGCCGGACACCGAACCGAACTGGCCCGCGAACAATGCACCGCTGATGCCGGCCAGGAACGCCGACAGGCAGAACACGAGCACCCGGGTCACGTCGACGGAGGCGCCGAGGGTCTGCAATGCGGTGGGGGAGTCGCCCAGGCCGCGCAGCAGGCGGCCCAGTCGGGTGCGCTCGATTGCGATGACCATGCCGATGCCGGCCAGCGCGAACGCCAGCAGCAGGTAGTAGTAGCCCCTGTCGGTGTCGAGGCTCAGCACGTGCGGGCGTCCGGTGTGCAGGTTCGACAGGCCGAACATGTAGCTCTTCACGTAGAAGAACTGGGCGATGAAGATGCCGAAGCCGAGCGTGGCCAGGGCCAGGAACAGCCCGGACAGTCGGATCGCGGGGATCGCCACCACAGCGCCGACCGGCACCGC
>DATASX010000006.1 GCA_036269075.1 Sporichthyaceae bacterium | reverse complement strand
CTCCCCGGCAGCCTTCAACTTCACCGACCCCGCGAAGTTGAACCCCTCGCACTTGAGGAACAGCGGCTCGTCGATAACCGCACGCAGATCCACGTACAAGTCATCCGTGTTGAACTCCTGCGGCGACGAGATCACCGGCATCGTGCGCTCCTCGGGTGGGGCTCGGTCGGGAAGCTGCCGATGGCAGCTCTGCAGCCCTCTGAACGAATGAGAGCACCCTGGGCCGAACAGCGGCATGACCTTGGCCCTTCGGACGATGTGCGAAGCGCATGGTTAACGACTGGCTAACCGAATACGAGTCTTGTGATGGTTCCAGCGCGCGAATGTGAGATCGCCTCCACTCTGTGGTTACGGCGGGCGCGCTGGGGTTCGAGGTCTGCTCGAACCGAAGACCGGCGCCGAACGTCGAAGTCCGCTGGTGGGGGCCAGTCGCGGGCGTCAACGCGTATTCAAGGGAGGCGCTGTGACAACCTGCGTCGGGGGTCGGTCGGCCGCTGAGCTGGCCACCGAACTGGCCGACATCCTCGCCGACGTGCTCGGGGTGGCGGTCGTCGAGACCGGGGCGGGCTTCTTCGACGAACTGGGCGCGGACTCGCTGCTGATGGCGAAGTTCTGCTCCCGGGTTCGCAAGCGGGCCGACCTGCCCAACGTGTCGATGAAGGACGTCTACCGCTGGACGAACGTGGCCGCGCTGGCCGCCGGCCTGGCCGCGACCGCTCCCCCGCCGACCGCTGCCGCGGCACCGGCTGCCCTCGACTCGTCGACGGCCCTGACCGCGGCGCTGTCCGCGCTGATCGCCGAGGTCCTGGAGCTCGACCAGGTGGCCGCCGACGCGCACTTCTTCGACGACTTGGGCGCGGATTCGCTGACCATGGCGAAGTTCTGCTCCCGCGTGCGCAAGCGCGCCGACCTGCCCAACGTGTCGATGAAGGACATCTACCGCGATTCCAGCGTGGCCGCGCTGGCCCGCACCCTCAACGCCGGCCACGCCCCGGCAGCGCCGGTGGTCGCAGTGGTCGCGGGGGCGCCGGTCGCGCCCCTCGAGCCGCCGGCCCCCGCGCAGGTCCGTACGCCCGCGGCGCCGGTCGGCCGGTTGCAGCACTTCGCGATCGGCTGCGCGCAACTGCTGCTGCTGCTGACCCTGCCGGTCGTGCTGGCATTCGTGGGCGTGCTCGCGGACAACTGGATGACCGACGTCGACGGACCCTGGGACGCCTGGTTCCGGGCGATGTCGGTCGGCGCAGCGGGCGTCCTGGCCTCCTTCGCGATCCCGGTCATGTTCAAGTGGGCGCTGATCGGCCGATGGAAGCAGACCGAGATCCGCGTCTGGACCTGGAACTACTTACGGTTCTGGGTCGTGAAGTCGCTGGTCCAGAAGAACCCGATGATCCACCTGGTCAACGGATCCCCGTTGATGTCGCTGTACCTGCGGGCGCTCGGCGCGAAGGTCGGCCGCGGCACCACCATCTTCATGAACACCGTCCCGGTGTGCACCGACCTGCTGCGGATCGGCTCGGACACCGTGATCCGCAAGGACGCCGTGATCAGCGGCTACCACGCGCAGGCCGGGGTGATCCGGACCGGGCGGATAGTCATCGGCGACCACGTGGTGATCGGCGCCAAGGCCGTCGTCGACATCGAGACCCGCATCGGCGACGAGGCACAGCTCGGCCACGCCTCGGTTCTGATGCCGGGTCAGATGATTCCCAACGGTGAGAACTGGGGCGGTTGCCCGGCCGAGCCGATGACGGCGAACTTCCGCACCGACCACGAACTGGGGCGCTCGGGATTCCGGCGCGCGCTGTTCAGCACCTCGCAGCTGGTGAACCTGATCGTGTTGACGATCCCCTTCGGCCTGCTGGTCGTGTCCGGCATGTTCGTGCTGCCCGACTACATGCCCGGCCAGTCCTGGGGCGACGGCACGATGACCGGCTTGGGGTTCTACGAAGGTGCCCTGATCGACTCCGCCGCGGTGTTCTTCGGCGTGACCGCCGTCGCGTTCCCGCTGATGGTGCTGAGCGCGCGGCTGCTGAGCCTGTACGTCCGCCCGGGCAAGGTGTACCCGCTGCACGGCGCGCGCCACACCGCGCTGCGCACGCTCACCCGCATCACCAACATGAAGTACTACTCGGCACTGGTCGCCGATAGCTCGCTGGTGCTGCACTTCCTGCGCGTCGTCGGGTACCGGCTCAAGCCCTACGTGCAGACCGGCACGAACTTCGGCACCGTCATCCACGACAGCCCGTTCGGGATCTCGGTCGGCAAGAACACGGTCGTCGCCGACGGCCTGTCCATCACCAACGCCGAGTACTCCGCCTCCTCGTTCCGGGTCTCCCCGACCCGCATCGGCGCGGACAACTTCCTCGGCAACGGCATCGTCTACCCGCCGGACAGCCGCGCGGGTGACAACGTCCTGCTCGGCACGATGGTGATGGTCCCCACCGACGGCCCGATGCGCGAGGGCATCGGCCTGCTCGGCTCACCGGCATTCGAGATCCCGCGCAGCGTCGCCCGCGACCACGGTCTGGCCGTCGTCGACCCGGCCGAGGTCAAGCGTGGCCTGCGGCGCAAGAACCGGCACAACGGCATCAGCGTGGTCTGGTTCTGCGTGGTCCGCTGGCTGGCGCTGTTCGGGGTGTTCGTCGCCGCGGAAGGCGCCGGCGAGCTCTACAACAGCATCGGCAACTGGTCGTTCGCCGTCACCGACATCGGCTACGGCGTGTTCCTGATGCTGTTCTACATGGCCGTCGAGCGGGCGGTCACCCACTACGCAACCCTGGTCCCGGACGGCGTCTCGATCTACGACAACAAGTTCTGGCGGCACGAGCGCTACTGGAAGATCCCGAACCGCGGCTACGTCCAGTTCCTGGCGGGAACCCCGCTCAAGCCGATCTTCTGGCGGATGCTGGGAATGAAGGTCGGCCGGCAGGTCTTCGACGACGGGGCGGCCTTCCCCGAGAAGAGCTTCATGACCATCGGCGACTTCGTCACGCTGAACCTGGCCAGCGGCGTGCAGACCCATTCGCAGGAGGACGGCGCGTTCAAGTCCGCCCGCAGCGAGGTGTGCGCCGGCGCCACCCTGGGCGTGGCCTCCTTCGTGCACTACGGGACCCGCATCGGTGCGGGCGCGGTGATCGCGGCCGGCTCGTTCCTGATGAAGGGCGAGCAGGTCCCCGACGGCGAGCACTGGGGCGGCAACCCGGCCGAGCCGCTGGACGCCGCGGTGCTCCCGGCCGACGAACTGTTCGCCGCGCCGGACCGCGCGGTCGCGTCGATCCCGGCGCAGCGCGCCGGCCGGTCCCGCCTGGTCCTGGCCGGGTACTCACTCGCGCTCGGCGCAGCCGGTGCCTGGGTGACGTTGGACGGCGCGCTGTCCGGCGGCTACCCGGTCGCCTGGACAGGTCTGGGCGCGGCGGCCTGGCTCACCGGGCTGCTCGGCCTGGCCTACGCCGTCGGCGGCGAGGCGTCCCGACCTGCGACTTCTCATGGCCCGTCGGCCCATCAGGAGCCCTCGATCGCCCCAGCCGCCGCGCGAATTGCGGAGGTTGCGACGGTGCCGGCCAAGCCCGCGGCCAAACCCGCGGCCGCGATCCGGGTGGCCAAGGCCAAGGCCCGGACCAAGGCCGCGCGCGGGCCGGCGATCGCGAGCCGAGTGGCCGAAGCCCCGACGCCGGTCGCCGCGCCGGCGTCGATCCAGCCGCAGGCCCAGGCCCCGGCACCGGTCGTCGCGGTCCCGAGCGCTGAGCTGCCCACGTACGACCTGCCCACGCTCGACCCGTCGACGATCACCGGAGCCAGCGACGCCTGGGCCCGGCTGTCCGCCCAGCTCGACGCGCTGGAGGACCTGCGGGCCAGGTGGGCCGCCGGGGAGGGCGGCAAGTGACGCGGCACTTCGTCTACCGCCTGATCCCGCACCAGCCGCAGGGCGGCGACCCCAGCGCCGACGCCGTGATCGGTGAGCACCTGGCGTACTGGGCCGCGCTGTTCGACGCCGGCCAGGTCGTGGTCGCCGGTCCGGTGAGCAGCGAGCTCGGGGTCTGGGGGCTGGCGATCGTCGCGGCGCAGGACGCCGAGCAGGTGTGCAGCCTCGGCCGCGCGGACCCGGCCGTGCTGGCCGGCATCGCCGACTTCGAGGTGCTGGAGATGCCCAGCTCACTGGCCAGGCCGTTGCGGCCCAGCGCAGCTGCCAACCCTCGTCGCCTGGCTCACCCACGACCTACCCGAGACGTTCCCCGCAGGCCACGGCGCTGCGACTGATTGAACTCATTCGCGGGTAGCACAATTGATGTTGGAACCTGCAGGCTCCAGAACCCGCGTGCGTGGAGGGGCACCTAGCCATGACCAGTCGATTCAAACCCGGGCGCGCAGCAGCGCGATTGGCCGGATACGCACTGACCTTGACACTCGGCGTCGGCCTGGCCGGCCCGGCGTTCGCCGCCGGCCCCGCCGATCCCCCGCCCTCACCACCGTCGTCCAGCGACGGCACCGACAAGGCCCCGCCCAACCCGGACAAGCCACCGGCCCACCCCGAGAACAACGACAAGGACTACTACTGCAGGTCCGACCCCAACTGGTACATGTGCCAGAAGCCGGCTCCCAAAGGCTGACGGGCCTCAGACCACCCGACGTCTGATCAGCACCACCAGCAGCGCCCCGGCGGGCAGCAGCGGAAGCCAGACCGTGATCATCCGGTAGGCGATCGTTGCGCCCGCCGCGGTGCTTCCCGGGACCCCGGCAGCCACCAGCGCGGCGATCAGGGCCACGTCCAGGGCACCCACGGCCCCCGGGGCGGGCAGGATCCCGGTCACCGCGGCTGCGGCCAGGTACAGCACCAGCACGTGCACCAGCGCCAACTGGACGCCGATCGAGCGGGCCACCGCGTAGAGCACCACGGAGTGCAGCACCGGGCCGGTCAGCGAGCCGCCCCACAACGCGGCCGCCCGGCGCCAGTCGCGCATCACGGTGAAGCCCTCGCGCAGGTCACGCGCGGCCTCCCACAGCCGACGCAGCGGGAGCCGACCCGGCGCCTCCGCCTTGCGGGCCAGCCGCGCGGTCCCCACCCCGGCACCGACCAGCCCCGCCAGACCCACCGGCCAGGCCCACCACGGCACCCCGGGGACCCGACCCATGCCGTTTGGGCGCCAGACCACGATCGCGAACAGCAGCACCACGTGCCCGGCCCAGCCGACGAACGTGCGCACCAGCACCGCCGAGGCCGCCGCCGAGCGGCTCAGGCCCTGACGACGCAGGAAACGGCCGTTCACGGCCATGGTTCCGCAGCCGGACGGCATCACGTGGTCCGCGAACGACGAGGCCACCTGGACCGCGCACAGCGGAACGAACGGGAGCCGGACGCGCGCCGCCCCGGCCTGGGAGATCGTGCCGGTCAACCACAGCAGCCCCCCGGCCACGGCCGCGACCGCCAGCCAGCGCGGGTCGGCCGTGCCGAGCCGGGCGAACCCCCGCCCGAGCGTGCCGCGATTTCCGAACCCGATCGCGGCGACCGCCAGAAACGTCAGTCCGGCCGCCGCGAGCCCCAACCGGGAACTCCTCGGATGTTCCGAACGCACGTGCCTCTACCCCGTGTCTGTTGTTTCGCCGTCAGTGTTTCGCCGTCAGCCGTCCGTCGGGTCCGCACCGCCCCGTGCCGGGGTCCGACAGGCGCCCGCCGCGCGGGCATCTGGTCGACTCTGCCCAAGACTGGGTGTAGGGACCATGTGACACACCCGGTTGGGACCGGTCTCACAGTGATCCCCGACCCATTCGCACCCGCGAGCGGCGATGCCCGACGGGGGATCGGCGGTGGCTCACATCGACCGCACACCCATGGCGCGGGATGCTTGATCACGTGCGCGTACTGGTGGTCGAGGACTCCGCGGCGATGGCCTCGGTGATCCGTCGTGGGCTGGTCGAGGAGGGGTTCGCGGTCGACGTCGCCCCGGACGGGTCCGAGGGGCTGTGGATGGCCCTGGAGTGGGACTACGACCTGATCGTGCTCGACGCGATGCTGCCCGGCCTCGACGGCTTCGAGGTGTGCCGCCGGCTGCGGGCCGGGCAACGCTGGGCCCCGGTGCTGATGCTGACCGCCCGGACCTCGGTCGACGACCGGGTCACCGGGCTCAACGCCGGCGCCGACGACTACCTGGTCAAGCCGTTCGCGTTGCGCGAACTGGTGGCCCGGCTGCAGGCGCTGCTGCGGCGCGGGACGACCAGCCGGCCCACCGTGCTCGAGTGCGGCGACCTGACCATGGACCCGGTCTCCCGGGTGGTGACCCGCGCCGGGACCGAGTTGGACCTGACCGCGAAGGAGTTCGCGGTCCTCGAGCTGTTCATGCGCCACCCCGGTGAGGTGCTGACCCGCACCCGGATCCTCGAGCACGTCTGGGACATGGCCTTCGACCCGTCGAGCAACATCGTCGACCAGTACATCGGCTACCTGCGCCGCAAGATCGACAAGCCGTTCGGCCGGGAGGACCTGACCACGCTGCGCGGTGCCGGGTACCGGCTGGACGCGAGCGAGGCGGGGTGAGACCGCACGGGCTGCGGGCCCGCCTCGTGGTCATCTACACGGCCGCGGCGGCCGTGGTGGTCACCGTCTTCGGGTTCCTGGCCGCCCAAGCACTGGACCACAGCCTGGGCTCGACGTTGGACAGCGTGCTGGCCGCACGGGCCACCCCGTTCCTGCAGGCACTGGCCGACGAGGGCAGCCCGGACATGCCGGCCACCGCGCAGAGCGCCGGCCGGGCCCGGACCACCGACGGCCTGGTCGTCGTGCTCGACGGGTCCGGCGCGGTCCGCTACAGCGAACCGCTCGGGGCGGCGAAGTCGGTCGACGCGGTGCTGCCGGCGGCCGCGGAGGGCTCCCCGGTCCTCGTCGATCGCACCGTGTCCGGGGAGGACCTGCGGCTGCGGGTCGACCGGGTGCCTCGCGCCGACGGGACGTGGACAGTCGTGGTGGGCGTCGGCCGGGAGTCCACGGCCGCGGCAGCCGACCGGGTGCAGGACGCGATGGAGTTCGCCGGACCGGCGCTGCTGGTCGTGGTGGCGGTGGGCACCTGGCTGCTGGCCGGGGCAGCGCTGGCGCCGGTCGAGCGGATGCGCGCGCAGGCGGCCTCGCTCGGGGCGTCGGACTCCGAGGCGCGGCTGAGCGTGCCGGACACTGCCGGTGAGCTGCACCGGCTCGGGGTGACGTTCAACGACCTGCTCGACCGGCTGCACCACTTGCTGTCGCAGCAACGCGAGTTCGTCGCCGACGCCGGGCACGAGTTGCGCACGCCCCTGGCAATCATGTGCGCGGAACTGGAGCTCGCCGACCGGCCGAACCGCACCCTGGAACAGCTGCGGGAGGCGGTCACCGCCACCCGGGTCGAGGCCAACCGGCTCAAGGACCTGGCCGAGGACCTGCTGCTGCTGGCCGCGGACGGCCGGCGGCTCCTCGAACGGGTCGACCTGTCCGACATCGTCGCCGAGGCCGTCGCCGCGCGGCTGCCCGGCGCGCAGCGCGCCGGCGTGCGGCTGGAGCAGCCCACCGATGCCGCGTTCCCGGTGCTGGGCGACCCGGCGGCCCTGCGGCGCAGCTTGGACAACCTGCTGTCCAACGCGCTGGACCACACCGGCCCGGGCGGGCGCGTCGAGGTCCGGCTGGAACCCGACGGCCCCGGGCGGGTGTGCCTGTCCGTGACCGACACCGGCCCCGGCTTCCCGGCGGACTTCCTGCCGCACGCCTTCGACCGGTTCCGCCGCGCCGACACCGCACGCGCCTCGCGGCTGGCCGGATCCAGCACCGGGCTGGGGCTCTCGATCGTCGCGGCAATCGTGGCCAACCACGGCGGCAGCGTGCACGCGGTCAACAACGACCCGCCGCCGGGCGCCCGCGTCAGCCTCATCCTCCCGACCGCCCCGGCGGCCCAATCGGACGATTCACATCATCCCCACACGATCGGCGGGTGATGATTCCAGATGTAGGCGGGGGCCGAGTCTGGGCGGAGCACTTCTTGAGCAACTTGCGTGGACCTGTCGCGGCACGCGTCGCCCGCTGGAGCACCGTGGGCGCGACCGGGCTCGGCGTCGGGTACCTGCTCGGCGACAAGGACGTCGGCCTTGCCATCGTGCTCGCCGGCTACCTGTTCAGCTGGCGCGGCTGGCCCGACCGCCGACCCCGCGGCTGACCCACCCGGCCCGCGCCCGGCCCACACCACACCCGGCCCGCGCCTCACCCGGCTCTCACCCGACCCGGCCCGCCCCACACCCGGCCCGCCCCACACCCGGCTCTCACACCACGCCCGGCTCACACCACACCTGGGCAGAGTTGCAACCCCTGGTGCGATCTCCGGCCGGATCTCGCCTCCGCAGTTGCAACCCTGCCCACCAGTTGTGAGGCCAGTTGTCGGGTTGCGAGGCCAGTGGGGAGGCCGGGCAGGGTCAGCGGAACTGCGGCATGACCCGCTCGGCAAGCAGGCGCATGGTGGTCGTGTCCGGGTAGTCCGAGCACCACGGGTAGAAGCCGGTGCAGCCCAGTTCGGCGTAGGTCGCGACTTTCTCGGCGACCTGCTCGGGGGTGCCGACGAGGTTGCCGGAACGCCAGGAGTCGAACTCCTCGCCCCAGACGCTGCGGCTGCCGCCGGCAGTGAGTTCAGCCTCGGTCTCGCGGATGAAAACCTCCGGCGACCACGTCTTGGCGATCTCGTCGTAGTCGCGGCCGACAGCGGCGCAGTGCTCCTTGAGGATCTCGCACTTCGCGGCGAACTCGTGCGGCTTGCCGCCGAAGTTCGCGGCGTCGCCGAGACGCGCCACCACCCGCAGCGTGAGCTTCTCCCCGCCCCCGCCGATGAGCACCTGCGGACGCGGGGACTGGATCGGCTTCGGGTCGCACTGCGCCCGGTCGAGGGTGAAGTGGCGGCCGGAGTAGGAGAACGACGACTCGCGCCACAACCCGGTCACGATCTAGACGGTCTCCCGCATGACCCGGATGCGGTCGGCGTTGGACGCGAATTCGTAGCCGTAGCCGGAGAACTCGTTGCGGTACCAGCCCGCGCCGATGCCCCAGATGAGCCGGCCGCCGGAGATCACGTCGAGGTTCGCGGTGATCTTGGCCAGCAGCGCCGGGTTACGGTACGGGGCGCACCCGACCATCTGGCCGAGCATGATCCGCGACGTGCGCTGGGAGATGGCCGCCAGCGTCGTCCAGCACTCGAACACGGCCTCCTCGGCCGGCTTCGGCACGTTGTGGAAGTGGTCGTAGACCCAGAGGGAGTCGAAGCCCAACTGCTCGGCCAGCTCGGCTATCTCGACGGCCTTCGCCCACTTCGCGACCGGGTCGGCGATGCCTTTGAGCTCGTTCTTCCAACCCTGCGGCACGAACACACCGAACTGAAGGCTCATGCCCACAGATCATCACACCGCACTCGGGCACCCCGGCCCCAGGCCCACCGGGTCAGGCCATCAGGCCGGCGGCCAGGGTGCCGCCGAGTTCCAGGCACGCCGCGAGGTCGTCCTTGGTCGGCGCGCCGGCGACCACCACCGGTTGGGCCGCCTTGACCCAGCCCAGCGCGTCGGCGATCGACTCGACCGCGCGGATCGCCCCGCCGGCGTCGAGATTGCCGTGCACCCACAGCCCGTACGGGCGCCCGCGGGTGTCATCGAGCACCGGGTAGTAGATCTGGTCGAAGAAGTGCTTCAGCGCCCCGGACATGTAGCCGATGTTCGCCGGCGTGCCGAGCAGGAAACCGTCGGCGCCCAGCACGTCGCTCGCGCTCGCGGCCAGTGCCGCCCGCCGGATCACCTCGACGCCGGCGATGTCCGGATCGGTCGCGCCGCGGCGCACCGCGTCCAGCAGTTCAGCCGTGGCCGGCGACGGGGTGTGATGCACAATCAGCAGTTTTGCCATACCCGCCTCCGATCTGACGCGCCGTCAGTCTACTTGGGTTCGTAGATCGCGACGCCCGCGCCGTCGACGGAGGACCGCACGCGGCCGCGTTCGGCGAGCACGATCAGATGGGCCGAGGTCTCACCGGTGGCCAGGACCCGGTTGAACACGTCGAGGCTGTCGAACGAGCGGTTGTGCCGGGTCCAGCCCAGTCGACGGGCGGCCTCGAACGCGGTCCCGGCGCCGGCCACGACCGCTTCCTCGGTGGCGTCCAGCCGGGCCTCGTGATGGGCGATCAGCTCGTGGACGCGGACGTGCACCGAGTGCGTCGGGCCACCGTGCGCGGGCAACATGCGCACGTCGGGGTAGGCCAGCAGCAGGCGCAGCGAGGTGAGGAAGTCACCCAAGGGGTTCTCCGGGCGCGAGGCCTCGAACCCGATCGACGGGGTTATGTGCGGCAGCACGTGATCGCCGCTGAACAGCACCCCGGCCTGCGCGTCCAGGAACACCAGGTGCCCGCGGGTGTGGCCGGGAGTCGGGATCGCGGTGAGGCTGCGCGCACCGACCTGCAGGACGGCGTCCGGCTCGATCCACTCGTCCGGCAGCTCGAAGGGCGAGCGCTCCGCCACCGCGGCCTCGGAGGACACGGTCCGTGTCCACTCGTCCAGCAGCTCGATCGCGCCCCAGCCGGGCAGCATGCGTCCGGCCTCGCTGGAGCCCTTGCTGTTGATCGCGGCGATGATGTTCGCCTTCTCGCCGAGCCCGATCGCCACCTTGGCGCCCAACGTCCGGCGCACCTCGATGCCCAGCGTGTAGTGGTCGCGATGGGCGTGGGTGACCAGGAATCGGTTGATGGTCCCGAGGTCGTGCCCGATCGAGGCCAGCGCGGCCTCCAGCGCGGCCCGCGACTGCGCCAACGCCCAGCCGGAGTCGATCAGCACGCAGCCGGACTCCGGCTTCGTCGGGTCGGTCAGCGCGTAGACGTTGACCGCGCGCAGGCCGTCGGTCGGCATCGGCAACGGGATGCGGTGCACCCCCGGCGACACCTCGAAGGCCCCGCTCGCGGTCCAGTCGGGGTTCTCGGCGGGCATCCGCGCACGTTACCGCGCGGTAGGGGTCAGGGTGCGAGCCAGCCCTCCGCCAACGCCGCCAACGGCTCGGTCGGATCCGCGCCGAGCAGTTCGGCCAACGCCCGCACCAGGCGTTCCTGCGGCTCCGGCTGCCCCCCGACACCCATCACGCCGATGCGCCACAACTTCCCGGCCAGCGGACCCAGCCCACCGGAGATCTCGATCCCGTGGTCGACCAGCAGCGCCGTCCGAATCTTCGCCTCGTCGACGTCGACCGGCGGAGCGACCCCGAGCAGCGGGTGCAACTGCTCACCGTCCGGGGCCAGCCGGGTGCAGCCGAGCAGTGCCAACGCGTCGCGCAGTGCGTGGTGGGCCCGCCGGTGGCGCTCCCAGGTCGCGGCCGGCCAACCGTCGCCGACGACCAGCCCGACGGCCTCCCGCAGCGCGAAGATCAGGTTGACCGGCGCGGTGTGGTGGTAGGCGCGGGCCGAGCCCCCGCCCAGGTCCGGGTACCAGTAGTTCAGCACCAGCGACAGGTCGAAGTACCACGAGCGCCCCGGCGCCGTGCGCCGCTTCAGCTTCGCCAACGCCCGGTCGTTCGCGGTCAGCGGCGCCAGCCCGGGGGGTGCGTTCAGGCACTTCTGCGTGCCCGAGAACGCCACGTCGACACCGGCCGCGTCGACCTCCAACCGCTGGCCACCCAGTGAGGTGACGCAGTCGATGAGCAGCAGCGCGTCGTGCTCCCGGCAGGCCTGCGCCAAGCCGTCCAACGGCTGCGCGACCCCGGTCGAGGTCTCTCCGTGCACCACGAACATCGCGTCCAGACCACCGCGCGCCGCCTCGATCAGGGCCTGCGGGTCGATCGCCCGGCCCCATTGCGCCTCGACCCGGACGACATCGGCACCGGCCCGGGTCAGCTCGTCCGCCATCCGCATGCCGAACAGGCCGTGCACGCCGCACACGACCCGGTCGCCCGGGTCGACGAAGTTCGCGACCATCGCCTCCATACCGGCGCTGCCGGTGCCGGAGATCGGCAACGTCGCCGGGTTGGTCGTGCGGAAAGCCGTCCGCAGCAGCTCGATCGTCTCGGTCATCACCGCGGCGAAGGCCGGGTCCATGTGCCCGATGGTCGGGTGGGCCAAAGCGGCCAGGACCGACTCCGGCACCGGGCTCGGACCGGAGCCCAGCAGCAGCCGGGACGGCACGGAGGCGACGGAGTCCGGGGAATTCACTGGCCGGCGTCCTTTCTGACGGTCAGTCAGCACTCGGCAGGTCGAAGCGCGACCGCTGCGACTCGGGCACGAGTGAGAGGTAGGCCTCGGGGTTGTCGGCAATCACCTTGCGCACGTACGGGCAGAGCGGGTGCACCGTCAACCCGCGGGCACGCGCGTCGTTCAGCTCGAAGTCCACCAGTTGCCTACCCAGGCCACGTCCGCCGAAGGCCGCATCGATCTCCGTGTGCACGAACGAGATCACGTCCCCGTCGAGCTTGTAATCGGAGAATCCGACCGGGCGGTCGTCCTCGAGGATCTCGTAGCGGTTGAGCTCGGGGTTGTCGCGAACGGTCACTGTGTTCATGTTCGCTTGTGCTCCTCCGGCGGGTCGGGTGCTCGCGAGCGTATCCGCCACCGGCTGCCTACCCTCGATCCGGTGACCGCGCCCACCGGCTTCGCCGAACTGCTCCAGGACTGGGAGCTGTCCCGGGACGACAACGATCCGTTGCCCGCGACCGATCGGGCCCTGGCCGTACGGACCGCCGAGGGCCGCGCGGCGGTGCTCGTCGGCGACGCCGACCAAAACGCGCACCTGGCCCTGCGGCACTGGGCCGGGCATGGGGCGGTGGAACTGCTCCGCGCCGACCCGCACCGCCACGCCCTGCTGGTGGAGCGGGCCGGCACCGACCTGGCCGAGCACTGGGACCTCGCGGCCGCCGAGGTGGTTGCGCAGCTCTACGGCCGGTTGCACGTGGGGGCGCCGCCGCAACTGCCCACGGTCAACTCCGAATTGGCGACCTGGTGCGCGGCGGTGGCCGGCGAGGAGTCGGCCGCGACCGTGCCACGTCGGCTGATCGAGCAGGCCACTGCCTTGGCCGCCGATCTCGCGAGTGACCCGGCCAGCACCGGGACCCTGCTGCACACCAACCTGCATTACGGGAATGTGCTCGCCGGTGACCGTGAGCCGTGGCTGGCGATCTCACCGCGGCCGCGCAACGGCGACCGGCACTACGAGTTGGCCCCGATGCTCTGGCACCGCTGGGACGAACTGGCCGGAGGAGTCCGCGCCGGGATCCGCGGGCGGTTCGCCACCCTCGTCGAGGTCGCCGGGCTGGACGAGGACCGTGCCCGGGCCTGGGTGATCGTGCGCGCCGTCCACCGCGCGACCCGATTTGCCACAAGGCAAGCCAATCCGGCCGATCGCGACCGCCTGACGGTCTGCGTGACATTGGCCAAAGCTGTGCAGGACTGAGGAAACCTCAAGTCCAAGACCTGATCGCCGATACCTCAGATCAGTCGCCCGGCACTGGCCAGGGCCGTTCCCCGGGGCCTACCAAGATGACAGCAATTCGCGGCGTACGCACCGCGGCCTGGGCACTGACCGCCGCCACCGGTGTCACCCTGCTCAGCCCGACCACCGCACAAGCGGCCTCCGGGCAGAGCGCCCTGCAGCGCACGGTGATCGCGTTGGTCAACGCCCAACGCACACTGGCCGGTTGCTCCGCCCTGTCGCAGAAGGCGAATCTCGACCACTCCGCCGTCGCCCACGCGGCGGAGATGTCCACCATGGACTACTTCAGCCACAGTTCCTACGACGGGACCACCTGGTACAACCGGATCAAGAGCTTCGGCGTGAAGTACCCTGGCGGGGAGAACATCGCCGCGGGATTCTTCAGCGCCACCACGGTGATGACGGCCTGGATGAACTCCCCCGGCCACCGGGCGAACATCCTGGACTGCCAGTTCAAGTCCATCGGCGTCGGCCAGGCCGCCAACGGCGGCTACTGGGTGGAGGACTTCAGCTACTGAGCCCACATGGGCCTGCTCGACGGTACGGGTGTCGACGCCACGATCGGCACGTCCGCCGGGAGGTTGCGCGGGCGCCGGCGGCCCAGCCCTGGCAACCTGCGACCCACATCTGCTCGACATCTGTCACGCAGAGCAGATCGAGCGCGTCGTCCTGCTTGCAGTCGATGGCACAGCCTGGAAACCGGCGCGACCTGAGCTGCTGCAGTTCGCACGGCTCAGGCCAGGCGCAGGCCGAGTACGCGGGCGAGCCCACGGTCGAGGTCGTCCAACAGTCGGGCCGGGAGGGTGCCTGTCCGGCCGTCGAGGTGAGCTCGATCCAGAGTCGCGATCTGGCTGACATTCGCGGCCGAGTCCTGCGGGAGCCCGGTTTCGGCGGCAGGCAACAGGACATTGCCGGGAATGCCGACCAGGCGCAGATTCGTCGTCACGACCACGGCGACAACCGTCGCCAGGGCGCTTCGGTTGTAGGCGTCGGCCGAGACGATCACCACCGGACGCCGTTTCGCGGGAGCCGAGCCACGCGGTCCACCCAGGTCTGCCCACCAGATGTCGCCGCGCTCAGGCGTCATCCGCGCCCAGGGCCCGCGCCGCGGCAGTGACGAATTCCGTGTCCTCGTCGGCCTCGCCCAGAGCCCGGTTGATCGCGTCGGTCAGCCCGGACCCGTCCAGTTCGTCGGCATAGCGCGCGGCCGCCTTGGCGAAGAACTCGCTGCGGGAGATGCCCAAATGCTGGGCGTGGTGATCGACGCGCACGAACAGCTCGTCGCTCAACGAGATTGCTGTCTTCACTGCGTCAGTATAACTCGGTTATACCGGCGCGCCAGAGCGCGCACCGCGGGCCAAGGCGCCCGGCTGGGGCCAACTGTCGGACCCCGCCGGCAGAGTTGCGCCCGAGGACGGGGAGGGCACAAATGGCGGATTCTGCTGGGCACCGGGCGTTGGCCGGAGTGCTGGCACAGCTGGCGGGGCCGGGGGCGAGCCCGCGGGATGATCAGGTGGCGGCGGTCGACGCCTTGCTCGAGGGGCGTCGGGTGTTGCTCGTGCAGGCCACCGGGTGGGGCAAGTCGGCGGTCTACTGGGCGGCCGCGGCGGGCCTGCGCGCCGCCGGTCGGGGCCCGACCCTGGTGATCTCACCGCTGCTGGCGTTGATGCGCGACCAGGTCGCGGCGGCCGGGCGGGCCGGGCTGCGGGCCGCGACGGTGAACTCCGCGAACGTCACCGACTGGCAGGAGACCTTCGAGGCGTTGCGGGCCGATTCCCTCGACGTACTGCTGGTCTCTCCGGAGCGGCTGGCCAATCCGCGCTTCGCCGACGTGGCGCTGCCTTTGCTGGCCGGCGCGGGCCTGCTGGTCGTCGACGAGGCGCATTGCATCTCCGACTGGGGATTCGACTTCCGGCCGGACTACCAACGACTCACCCGGCTGCTCACGAAGCTGGCCGACGACGCGCCCGTGCTGGCCACCACCGCGACTGCGAATGCCCGGGTCACGCAGGACGTGGCCCGCCAACTCGGACCCGACACGGTGGTGCTGCGCGGCCCGTTGGCCCGGGCCAGCCTGCGGCTGTCGGTGGTGGGCGGCCTGGACGGCATCGGCCGGTTCGCGTGGGTCGCGCAGGCGCTGGATTCCTTGCCGGGCTCGGGAATCGTCTACGGGTTGACCGTCGACGCGGTCACCTCGTTGGCCGAGTTCCTGCGCGGGCAGGGTCACCGCGTCGCCGCCTACACCGGGCAGACCGAGCCGGAGGAGAGAGCCCGGATCGAGGCGGCGCTGCGGGCCAACGAGCTCAAGGCCGTGGTCGCGACCTCGGCGCTGGGGATGGGATACGACAAGCCCGACCTGGGTTTCTGCGTCCACGTCGGCTCGCCGGACTCCCCGGTCGCCTACTACCAGCAGGTGGGCCGGGCCGGGCGGGCGTTGCCGCCGGAGTTGGCCGAGCGTGGCGCGGTCGGGGTGCTGCTGCCCGCGGCCGAGTCCGACCCGCGGATCTGGGAGTACTTCGCGACCGCGACCATCCCCGACCCGGTCGCCGCCCGCCGGGTCCTGGAGTTGCTGGGCGACGGCGCGGCCCGCAGCGTGCCCGCGGTCGAGGCCGAGACCGGCCTGCGCCGCGGGCGGTTGGAGGCGCTGCTGAAGACGTTGCACGTCGACGGCGCGGTCGACCGCGACGGTTCGGGTTGGCGGGCCACCGGCGCGGAATGGGTCTACGACAAGGCGAAGTACGACCGGATCGTGGCCGCCAGGCGTGCCGAGGCCGGCCTGATGCGGACCTATGCCTCCGGCACCCGGTGCCTGATGGAGGTGCTCACCGAGGCCCTCGACGACCCGGCGGCCGGGCGCTGCGGGCGGTGCTCGGTGTGCACCGGGGAGTTGCCCGGGCCCGGCGCCGCCCCGAACGCGGAACGGCTGGCCGCCGCGGCCGGCCACCTGCGTGGGCGCTCACACACCCTCGAGCCGCGCAAGCTGTGGCCGACCGGGTCGGGCCGGAGGGGGAAGATCGGCGGCGTGGCGCCGGGGCGGGCCTTGGCGTTCGCCGACGACCCGGCCTGGACGAGCGTGATCGCGGAACTCGCCGGGCCCGACGACGAGCCCTCGCCGGACTTGTGCGACGGGCTGGTCGCGGTGCTGAAATCCTGGGCGAAGGACTGGACGACGCGCCCGGTCGCGGTGGTCCCGGTCCCCAGCCGCTCCCGGCCGCGCCGGGTGGCCGGAATGGCCGCGCACGTGGCTGCGGTCGGGCGGCTCCCGTTGCTCGACGTGCTTGCCGTCGACGGCCCGACGCCGCCGGAGGAGACAGCTTCGGCCACCCGCGTCGAGGCGTTGCTCTCCGGCCTGCGGGTCGCCGGCACCGACCCTCTGCCCAGGGGCCCGGTGCTTCTGGTCGACGACGTCATGCGGACCGGTTGGACCCTCACCGTCGCCGCCGCGCTGCTGCGCGACGCCGGGGCCGAGGAGGTGTTTCCCCTGGTCGGGCACCGGAAGCCGTGAGTTGCCGGGGGCGTGGTACCGGCAACTTTGATCAGGTCCGGCGGTGGCCGGATGGACCGGTGATCCAGGGGGTAGGCATCCGCCCATGTGTGGATTCGCAGGTGAACTACGCCTCGACGGCGGGCGGCCCGACGTCGCGGCTGTCGACCGGATGGCCGCCACGATGGACGACCGCGGACCGGACGGATCCGGGGTCTGGGCCCACGGCCCGATCGCGCTGGGCCACCGGCGGCTGCAGATCATCGACCTGTCCGAGGCCGGCGCGCAGCCGATGGTCGACTCGGCCCTGGGTCTCGCGGTGGTGTTCAACGGCTGCATCTACAACTACCCGCAACTGCGTGAGCAACTGATCGGACTGGGCCACCGGTTCTTCTCCACCTCCGACACCGAGGTCATCGCCAAGGCCTACCGGCAGTGGGGCGAGGACTTCGTCGACCACCTGATCGGCATGTTCGCGATCTGCGTCCACGAACGGGACACCGGACGCACCGTGCTGGTGCGCGACCGCCTGGGCATCAAACCGCTGTACCTGACCGAACGCCCCGGCGCCCTGCGGTTCGCCTCGACCCTGCCCGCGCTGCTGGCCGGCGGCGGGATCGACACCGACATCGACCCGATCGCACTGCACCACTACCTGACGTTCCACTCGATC
This sequence comes from Sporichthyaceae bacterium, assembly GCA_036269075.1. Lineage (NCBI taxonomy): Bacteria > Bacillati > Actinomycetota > Actinomycetes > Sporichthyales > Sporichthyaceae > Sporichthyaceae bacterium. Next base: position 9,953 of record DATASX010000006.1, on the reverse strand, counting down.
GTCCCGCCCCCGCGCACGATCCTGGCCGGCGTCCGCAAACTGCCGCCGGCCACGATGGCGACCATCGGCGCCGACGGCCGCCGCACCGAGCGCGTCTACTGGCAGCCGGATTTCACCCGATCCGCCGCGCACGCGGACTTCTCGGCCCGCGACTGGGAGGAGGCGGTGCTGGAGTCACTGCGCATCTCGGTGCGACGGCGCCTGGTGGCCGACGTGCCGGTCGGCGTCCTGCTGTCCGGTGGGCTGGACTCCAGCCTGGTCGTCGGCCTGCTCGCCGAGGAGGGGCAGAGAGGCCTGGCCACGTTCAGCATCGGCTTCGAGGCCGCCGGGGGCGAGGAGGGCGACGAGTTCAAGTACTCCGACGTGATCGCCCGCGAGTTCGAGACCGACCACCACCAGATCCGCGTCCCCACGCAACGGATGCTGCCCGCCCTGCCGCGTGCGATCGCGGCGATGAGCGAGCCGATGGTCAGCCACGACGCGGTGGCGTTCTACCTGCTCTCGCAGGAGGTCGCCAAGCACGTGAAGGTCGTCCAGTCCGGGCAGGGCGCCGACGAGATCTTCGCCGGCTACCACTGGTACCCGCCCATGCGCGAGGCCGGCGACGACCCGGTCGGCACCTACGCGGCCGCCTTCTTCGACCGCACCCTGGCCGCCCGCAACGCCGCGCTGAACCCCCAGTACCAGCTGGACTGCGACCACAGCCGCGAGTTCGTCGCCGCGCACTTCGCGGCCCCGGGCGCGGCGACCGCGGTCGACGCCGCGCTACGGCTGGACTCGCAGATCATGCTGGTCGACGACCCGGTCAAGCGTGTCGACAACATGACCATGGCCTGGGGCCTGGAGGCCCGGGTCCCGTTCCTCGACCACGAACTGGTCGAACTGGCCGCGCAGTGTCCGCCCGAGCACAAGCTGGCCCAGGACGGCAAGGGCGTGCTGAAGGAGGCCGGCCGCCGGGTCATCCCGGACGCGGTCATCGACCGGCCCAAGGGCTACTTCCCGGTCCCCGCGCTGAAGCACCTGGCCGGGCCCTACCTCGAGCTGATCACCGAGGCACTGCACTCACCGGCCGCCAAGGACCGCGCACTGTTCACGGATGAGGAGGTCGCCCGATTGCTCGCCAACCCCAACGGCGAATTGACGCCGCTGCGTGGAAACCCATTGTGGCAGCTCGGTCTGCTCGAGCTCTGGCTGCAGTCACACGGAATCTGACGACCAATCAGTCAAATGGTCGAAGAACGTGGTAAGGAAGGCACGGTCATGGGATCCACCCCGACGAGTTCGCCGGAAGTCGCAAAGCACGGCAGAGCAGCGCACCATCCGTTGTCCGACGGCACCGACCGCGACCGGGAATGGTGGCGTCCGCAGTCCTGGCGGGTACCCGAGACCGGGCAGAACGTCGCCCTGGAGTGCGGCTGGGGCCGCCTCGTGCTCGGGCAGACCTTCGCCGAGCCCAAGGACCTGCTGGCGGTCCTGGCCGAGGAGGCCCGCGGCCGACGCGACATCTGCATGTATGTGACGGAGCCTCAGGTGCTCGTCAGCATGGCGCCCTTCGAGTTGTTCATCGACCCCTCGGTCACCTACCGACTGTGGCTGCAGGAGCAGCCGATCGCGGAACCGGCCGACGGCGCCATCCGGGTGCGCCCGCTGCGCGACCGTTGGGACGCCGACGCGATCAACCGCGTCTACGCCGGCTGCGGGATGCTGACCGCGCCACCGCGCAAACTGCTGGAGAATGCGCAGGGCGAGGTGTTCACCTACCTGGTCGCCGAGGAACGCGACACCGGACGGGTGGTCGGCACCGTCACCGGGATCCACCACGGCGCGGCGTTCAACGACCCCGAGCACGGCTCCAGCCTGTGGTGCCTGGCCGTCGACACCCAGTGCGGACGACCCGGCGTCGGCGAGCAACTCGTGCTCACCCTGGCCCATCAGATGGTCGAGCGCGACGCGGCCTACCTCGACCTGTCCGTCATCCACGACAACGAACCGGCGATCCGGCTCTACGAGAAGTTGGGCTTCGTGCGCGAGCCGGTTTTCTGCGTCAAACGCAAGAACCCAATCAACGAACGGCTCTTCGCCTCCAACCCCGCGGAGGACTACGCGCAGCTGAACCCCTACGCCCGCATCGTGGCCGACGAGGCCGTCCGGCGCGGCATCCACGTCGAGGTGCTCGACCCGGAGTGGGGCGAGATCCGCCTGACCCACGGCGGACGCAAGATCATCACCCGCGAGTCGCTGTCCGAACTGACCACCGCGGTGGCGATGAGCCGCTGCGACGACAAACGGGTGACCCGGCGCCTGCTGGCCCGCGCCGGGCTGACCGTCCCACAAGGCCACAGCGCCGACGGCGGCACCGGCGACGCCGAGTTCCTGGCCGAGGTCGGCTGCGTGGTCGTCAAACCCGCCCGGGGCGAGCAGGGCCAGGGCATCACCGTCGGCGTCACCGACACCGAGGGGTTGACCCGCGCGGTCAGCACCGCCCGCGCGTACTGCAGCGAGGTGCTGCTCGAGGAGTGTGTGCGGGGCGAGGACCTGCGCATCGTGGTCATCGACCACGAGGTCATCGCCGCCGCCGTCCGCAAGCCCGCCACCGTGATCGGCACGGGCGAGCACACCATCCGGGCGTTGATCGAGACCCAGAGCCGGCGTCGTGCCGCGGCGACCGGCGGTGAGTCGCGCATTCCCGTCGACGACACCACCCGCGAGATCCTCGCCGCCGCCGGCTACACCCTCGAGGACGTGCTGCCGGTCGACCTCGAACTGATCGTGCGTCGCACCGCGAACCTGCACACCGGCGGCACCATCCACGACGTCACCACACACCTGCACCCGGACCTGGCGGCCGCGGCGAAACTGGCCAGCATCGTGCTCGACATCCCGGTGGTGGGCCTGGACCTGATGGTGCCCGCGGTCGACGAGCCCGAGTACCACTTCATCGAGGCCAACGAACGCCCCGGCCTGGCCAACCACGAACCGCAGCCCACCGCCGAGCGATTCGTCGACCTGCTGTTCCCGGCGACCCGTCCACTGCCCGCGGTCTGGGACCCGACCCAGGCCGGACTCGACGCCGACCACCAGGTATGAGGGAGAACATGACCACGGCCGCGGGTGGCCAGGACGAGGGCCCGAGCCCGAAGATCCTGCCGATCGACGAGGACTGGATGCGGGAACTGCTCCTGCGTCTGCTGGTCACACCCAGCCCGACCGGCCGAACCGACCAGATCATGCAGTTCCTCGGCGAGACCCTGAACGACCTCGGCATCCCGTTCGAGCTGACCCGCCGGGGCGCGTTGCTGGCCACGTTGCGCGGTCGGCGGCGGGCACCGGCCCGGGCGATCGTGGTGCACTCGGACACGATCGGGATCACGGTCAAGCGCCTGAAGCCCAACGGTCGGCTGCAGGCGGTGCCGATCGGCACGCACAGCGCACGGTTCTCCGAAGGCGCGCGGGTCACGATCTTCACCGACGACCCCGCCGTGACCTGGTCCGGGACGGTGCTGCCGTTGAAGTCCAGCGGGCACGCGTACGGCGACGAGGTCGACACCCAGGGCGTGGGCTGGGACCACGTCGAGATCCGCGTCGACGAACCCGTCCACGACGCCGCCGACCTCGCCGGCCTGGGCATCCAGGTCGGCGACTTCGTCGCCCACCACGCGCTGCCGGAGATCACCCGTTCCGGCTACGTGAAGTCCCGCCACCTGGACGACAAGGCCGGCCTGGCCGCCGCGATTGCCGCGTTCAAGGCCGTCCAGGAGACCGGGCTGGAACTGCCGGTGACCTCCCATCTGCTGGTCACGATCGCCGAGGAGGTCGGCCACGGAGCCAGCCACGGCCTGCACGCCGACGTGGCCGAGATGGTCTCGATCGACTCCGCCGTGGTCGCCCCGGTCCAGGAGGGCACGGAGACCGGCGTCACCGTCGCGATGCAGGACATGACCGGGCCGTTCGACTTCCACCTGACCCGGCGGCTGCTCGCGTTGTGCGCCGAACACGGGATCGAGCACCGGCGCGACGTGTTCCAGAACTACCGCTCGGATGTCGCCGCAGCGCTCGAGGCCGGCGCCGAGATGCGCGCCGCGCTGATCGGGTTCGGCACCGACGCCACCCACGGCCACGAGCGCACCACGATGAACGCGATCCGCAACATCGCCGAGCTCACCACCGTCTACCTGCAGAGCGAGCTCACCTTCGCCGAGTGGGACGCCCACCGCCGCGGAGACCTGGCCGACTTCCCCGGCGACGACCAACCGGCAGCCCAGCAGCCGACCGTGAGCGCCGAGCCCGACCCGGCCGAACCCGACACCTGAGCCTCGGCCCGGCCGTGCGCGCGGGAAGGCGCCCACGCGACACGACCGGGAATCTGAGGGGCGCGTCAGCTACGACTGTCCTGCAGGCCGGGCGCCAGCAGGAACTGCCCGGCGGGCAACTTCTCCGCCCCGCCGTACGGGGTGACCTTGTTCTCGGCCACCCAACGTTTCTCCGCGATCGACTCGAACGGCGGCGGGATCTCACCCTGCAGCGACCACAGGTCGAAGGGCGTCTCGTCGATCGACAACTCCCAGTCGAACCCGCGATCGGCAACCCACGGCGCGACCAGCGCGGCCAAGGTGTTCACCCACCACTCGCGCAGGACCGGCCCGGGCAGGGTGCGCGCGATCTGGTCGACCTTCAGGCGGACGAAGTTGTCGTGCCGCTCGCCGCCGACGTACATGTTGCCCGCCGGGATCCCCTCGAACACGGCGACCACGTAGAACTTCGGGATCGGGATCTGCGCGTACATGCTCGTGATCGTCTCCGCGAACTCCTTCTTGTCCTGCTCGGAGTAGGCGTCAGCGGGGTGGTAGATCTTCCACAGCGGCATCGAGTTCTCCTTCGAACACTGCCAGAACTAGGGATTACGGGGGTTTGCGCGAGAACCGTGGCACTGGGGCCTGGGACGTGCTCGCGGGTGCCAATACTGTATGCGAACATGCATAAACGTCAATAGTCGCCGCGCGAGTCGCTTGTGCGGCACCCTTCGGCCGACGCCAGGTACTATTGGCCTCGGTGGCGTACGCCGCCCCTCCCGCGGACGAGCGGTCCGCGAGGTCGCAAGTGGTCAGTTGCTCCGTCATCGGGTCGGCTCTCGCACGTAAGCGGCCCGGTGCAACAGGAGCTGCAACCAGTGCCAGCAGTGAGTACCCCGCGGCCTGCCCGCGACCGACGCAGGCCCGGCCGACCGGCGGCCCGCGCCACCGCACGCCCGACCGAGCGCCCGGCGCCGGTCCGCAGCGACCTCGAGATCGCCCTCGACGCCGCCGCGGCCCTGCCCGAGCCGCCGGCCCGTTCGTTCGCCCAACTCGGCCTGCCCGACCGGGCCGTCAGCATCCTCGCCGCCCGCGGCGTGCATGAGCCGTTCGCGATCCAGGCCCGGGCCATGCCCTCGGCGCTGGCCGGGCGCGACGTGCTGGCCCGCGCGGCCACCGGATCGGGCAAGACCCTGGCCTTCGGGCTGCCGATGCTCGCCTCGATCGCCGCGGCCGGCCGCCGGCCCGGCCCGGGCCTGCCCCGGGGCCTGGTGCTGGCCCCGACCCGGGAACTGGCCCGGCAGATCGCCGCGGCCCTCGAGCCCGTCGCGACCGGCCTGGGCCTGCGCGTGGCCGCGGTCTACGGCGGCGCGAAGATCAGCAAGCAGATCGAACGGTGCCGGCAGGGCGTCGACGTCGTGATCGCCACCCCCGGCCGACTGATCGACCTGATGGAGCGCTCGGTGGTGTTCCTCGACGCGATCACCGTCGCCGTCGTCGATGAGGCCGACCACATGGCCGACATGGGCTTCCTGCCCGACGTCACCCGGATCCTCGACGCGACCCCGACCGGCCGCCAGTGCATGTTGTTCTCGGCCACCCTCGACCGCCGGGTGCAGGGCCTCGCGGCCCGGTACCTCCTCGACCCGGACGTGCACGCCGTCGTCGGCACCCAAGGCGCGAGTGCCTCGGCCATGGAGCACCGCGTGTTCACCCTCGCGGCCGCCGACAAGACCGCGATCGCCGCCGAGATCGCCCAACGCCCGGCCCGCACCCTGTTCTTCGTCCGCACCAAGCACGGCGCCGACCAACTGGCCGGGGAACTGCGCAAGCACGGCGCCGACGCCGCCGCGATCCACGGCAACCTCAACCAGAGCCAGCGATTGCGGGTGCTCGACGCGTTCGCCTCCGGCCACACCCGGGTGATGGTGGCCACCGACGTGGCCGCCCGCGGCCTGCACATCCCCGACGTCGACCTGGTCGTGCACTTCGACCCGCCGCACGACCACAAGGACTACCTGCACCGCTCCGGGCGCACCGCCCGGGCCGGCGCCGACGGCACCGTGCTCTCCCTGGTCCAGCACCACGAGCGCCGCAAGGTCGCCCGCATCCACGCCGACGCCGCCGTGGTTGCCGAGCAGACCGAGGTCGTCAGCGGCCACCCGGCGGTGCGGGCCATGGCCGAGTCCGGCACGCCCATCACCGTCGTGCCGCCGCAACCGGTGGCGGCCGGGCACCGGCCCCGACCGAAGTCCCAATCGCACGCCACTCGCAGCGGCCATCGGACGCCGTTCCGGCGGACCGACGCGCCGTCAGGCAATCCCGCACGACCCAGTCGGCCGCGCGGCAACTGAGGCGGTAGGAACCGACCGAAAGTGCGGATTCCGGTCCGCCCGGCTGGGTTGCGGAGGTAGGTTTCCGTCCACCCACACCCGGCGGGGGACCGATGCGCACTTCCACCACTGTTCTCGCGCTGCTCGGCGTGGCCGCGGGGCTCACCGCGGCCGCGGCCGCCCCGAGCTCCGCGGCCGCCGAGCCGGGCACCGCCGGCTGCCATCTCGTGCTCCCGGCCTCCCACCAGGCCGACGGATCCGGCACCAGCCGGACCTCGCAGGTCCAGGTCGACAACCCGGCCTCGGTCACCCTGGCCTCCGCCTGCTCCGGCGCGCCGCTGTCGGTCGACGACATCCTGAGCATCCAGGCCACCGGGCACGGCGGCGCCGGCGGGTTCATGGCCCAGGACTTCTCGAACAACAACTGCCAGGGCGACGCCACACTGGACCCGGTCAACGTCACCGGCCTGTTCAAATCAGGCACCTACGCGGTCACCATCCACACCGGCAAGGACTGGAACTGCACCGGTCCGAGCAGCAACCCGGACATCTACCTGATCGTCAAACCGCGCGCCTGATCCCGGCATCCGGGCAGAGCTTCCGAGTCAAAGGAACTCCCAGGGAATCTCGAAACAACCCCCAAGCCGCGGGCCCGATCTTGGTGCTCGCGGGGACCGTGCGGCCGCCCGCGTACGCCGAGGGGGCGCACAGATGAGCACGATCATCGACACGACGGAATCGACCGGCACAGCTACGGCGCCGGTCCTGCCCAAGCAACGGCGCCGCAGCCCCCTGCGCCGCAGCGCGCCGCCGCCCCCGCCGTCGACCGAGATCGTCATGCCGAAGCGGCCCCGGCGACGCAAGTGGGTCGCCGCCGGGCTGGCCGTGGTGCTGCTGGCCGGCACCGGCACCGCATGGGCGCTGACCCGCGGCAGTGGCACCCCCGCCCCGGCCTCGCGGACGGTCACCGCGACGATCGCCACCGGCGACGTATCGCAGAGCGTGCAGACCTCCGGCACCGTCGCCGCGGCCGACGTGGAGGACCTGAGCTTCCCGAGCTCCGGCACGGTGAACGCGGTGAAAGTCACCCTGGGTGAGAAAGTGACGAAGGGTCAGGCACTCGCCTCGATCGACCCGACCTCCTTGCAGCTGGCGGTCAACTCCGCGCAGGCCTCCTACACCCAGGCCGCCGCGCAGCTGTCCTCGGCGCAGGACAACCTGGCCGCCGACCAGGCCACGTTGAAGGCGCTGCAGGCGACCACCGCCTCGACCACGACCTCCGCCACCGACCTGGCCACCCAGGAGGCGACCGAGCAGTCCGCGATCACCAGCGACAACGCGCAGGTCACCGGGGCGCAGTCGCAGGTGTCCAGCGCCCAGCAGAGACTGGCCACCGCGAAGACCGCGCTGTCCGGGGCCACGCTCACCTCCCCGATCGCCGGGGAGGTCGCCGCGGTGAACGTGGCGATCGGCGACTCGGCCTCCTCCGGGACGGCGATCGAGGTGATCGGCACCAAGAACTGGGTGGTCAGCACCAGCGTGTCCGGCGCCGACGCGGACTCGATCAAGGTCGGCCAGGAGGTCACGATCACCACGTCCGGTTCGAGCACCCCGGTCTACGGCACAGTCGCCACGATCGGCGCGACCGCCGCGTCCTCCTCCACCGGTGGAGCAGTGGAGTTCCCGGTCACCATCGACGTGACCGGCTCGCCGACCGGCCTGCACCCCGGCGACACCGCCTCGGTCTCCATCATCACCCAGCAATTGAGCAACGTGCTGACCGTGCCGACCGCCGCGGTCTCCCAGAACAGCGGCGGGCAGACCGTGGTCACCAAGCTCGTCAACGGCTCCCCGCAGGCCGTCGCGGTCACCCTCGGCGCCAGCTACGGCACTTCGACGGTCGTGACCTCCGGGCTGTCCGCCGGCGACCAGGTGCAGTACACGATCACCGGCCTGGCCGGCAGCGTCTCCCGGTCCACCACCCGCACCGGGACCGGCGGGGCCACCGGCGCGACCGGGTTCGGCGGCGGGACCTTCGGCGGTGGCTCGTTCAGCGGTGCACCCACCGGCCCCTGACCCTCTCCAGGGGCGACGAGCCCGGGACGGTGTGGCAGGCCCCCCTCTGCCGTACCGTCCCGGGCCTTCGTGTGCCCGAAAACCCCTTCCCGACAAGGGAATTCGACTCACCGAATGTCAAAGCATCGGTTCTGGCAGCTCAAAACATCGGTGAAGCTGCGCACCTCATTGTCGTTCGCAGAGGGGCCGCAGGCACTCGTCCCGAGCCCACACCACCACAGACCTGAGGGAGCATCAGAAATGCCCAGTCTCACTCGCCCCGCCATCCGCCGGACTCTCGGCGCCACCGCGTCGGCCGGCCTGGTCATCGGGTTGCTGGCCGCGTGCGGTTCCGGCAACACCGCGTCGGCCGCCGACAACAGCGCGACCACAAACAACTCCGCGGGCGCCTCGACCGGCACCGGCGCAGGCGGCGGCACGGGTCGCGGGTTCCCCGGGGTCAACGGCCAGATCGCCGCGGTCAGCGGCAAGACCCTGCAGGTGCAGGGCTCGAACTCGCAGACCGCGGTCACCTACACCACCTCGACCGCGCTCACCCAGGTGGTCAGCGCCGCGGAGTCCGCACTGGCCGTCGGCAAGTGCGTCTCGGTCACCCCGGCCGCCGCCACCGGCGCCACCGGATCCACCGAATCCACCGGATCCACCGGATCCACCGGCGCAGCCGACACCTCGACCCCGATCACCGCCGCGTCGGTCTCGATCAGCGACCCGGTCAACGGCAGCTGCTCCACCTTCGGCGGGACGGGCGGTGGCTTCGGCGGCCGACCGGCCGGTGCGACTGGCGCTACCGGCTCCTTCACCCCGCCCGCCGGGGCGTCCGGCGCGACCGGCGCGACCGGGGCCCGCGGGGGGCGGGGCGGCTTCGGCGGGGCCAGCGGCACCATCGCCTCGATCTCCGGCGAAACCATGACCGTCACCATGACCCGCCCGGCCGCCGCCACCGGCGCCACCGCGGCGAGCGCGACCAGCACCCGCACGGTGACGCTGACGTCCGCGACCACCTACACCAAGTCCGAGAAGGCCGCCGACAGCGCACTGACCGTCGGGAAGTGCGTCAGCGCGCAGGGCACCACCGACTCCACCACCGGTGCCCTGACCGCCAACTCGATCACCATCCGCCCGGCCACCGACGGCACCTGCTCAACCGGCTTCGGCGGCGGCGTCCCGGGTGCTGCCGCGGACCAAAACGCGGCCGCCACGTCCAACTGATCACCCTCGGCGTCGAGGACCGGCAGGCCGACCCGTGGTGGGTGCA
>DATASX010000005.1 GCA_036269075.1 Sporichthyaceae bacterium | reverse complement strand
GCGCCCCTGTCGCTGGGCTCCGTCCTGGAGAGCCTGCCGGTTCTCGGCCCGGTGGTGACCCCGTTGGTCGAGGACCTGCCGATCCTCGGCGGCAAGGCGACCCCCGCGGTCAGCCCGTCGACCCCGACCTCGACCGCGCCGACGCCGACGGCGCCGGCCACCGTGCACATGACGACCCCACAGGTCGCGGTGCCGGGGTCGACGTGGACGAAGCGCAGTACGCCCTCGGATCCTGGGACGATCTCCCCGAGCCACAACAACGACCCCGGCGATCAGCCTTCGTTGAACCCGTTTACCTACGTGCCGCATATCTCCGCCAAGGCCGAGGTGGGGGCCGCGGCGGTCGCCTTGATCATCCTGGGTGGGGTGGCGGTGGCCGGGGCTGCAGGTGCTGCCGGTGCTGCGGGACGGCGTCAGTTCGTGGGCGGTCCCTGGTGAGGGGAACGGATCTGACGGAAAGGCCGGCACCGCGGTCCGCGGAGCCGGCGGAGAAGGCCGGCAACCCGTGGCGGGTGGTCCAGTTCGTGCTGGCCGCCGCTTCGGCGGTCCCGCTGCTGTTCTGGGGCGGGCTGAACGGGTGGCCGTGGGATTCGCACTCGGCTCCGGCCAAGGCGCCCGTGGTGGGGGCCGCGGACCCGGTCCGGCTCGAGCTGAGCCGATTGAAGATCGACGCACCGGTCGACCCGGTGAAGACCGACCCGACCACCTCGGCCCCGATTCCGCCCGGCTTCGGCCGGGCAGGCTGGGACGAGTCCTCGGTCGAGCCGGGCACGGTCGGGCGTGCGGTGTTCGAGGGGCACCGCACCAATGAGACCGGCGGCAACGACGTGTTCGCGGGGCTGTCCGAAGCCAAGGCCGGCGACCAGATCGTGGTGACCACCACCGGGGGGAAGACGGTGGATTTCGTGGTCACCTCGGTCGGCACCTACGCGCCGGCCGACGTGCCGATGGACCAGGTCTTCGGCTCGGACGGCAAGACCGCTCAGTTGCGGGTGATCGCTCCGGCGGGGACCGCGAGCGCCGGTTCCTACCAGCAGGATGTCGTGGTCTACGCGAACCTGGCGTCCTGAACCCGATTCGCTGTCAGGACCGGGTGGGGCCGCTGCCGGGGCCCTCGTCGCGGCGGCGCAGGTAGCGCTCGAACTCCTTGGCGATCGCCTCGCCGGAGGCCTCCGGCAGGTCCGCGGTGTCCTTGGCCTCCTCCAGGGAGCGCACGTACTCGGCGACCTCGCTGTCCTCGTCGGCCAACTCATCGACGCCTTCCTGCCAGGAGCGGGAGTCCGCGACCAACTCGCCCAGCGGGACCGGCACGTCGAGGGCGTCCTCGACCCGTTGCAGCAGCGCCAGCGTCGCCTTCGGGCACGGCGGCTGCGGCACGTAGTAGGGGACGGCCGCCCAGAACGAGGCGGCCGGCACGCCGACCTGGGCGCAGGCGTCCTGAAAGACCCCGACGATCCCGGTGGGGCCGGTGTAGGTCGACGGCTCGAGGTTCAGCCGGGCCCGCAGGCCCGCGTCGCTGGAGGTGCCGCGCACCGGAACCGGCCGGGTGTGCGGGGCGTCGCCGAGCAGCGCGGCCAGCGTGATCACGGTCTCGACGCCGAGTGACTTGCAGGCATCGATCAACTCGGCGCAGAAGCCCCGCCAGCGCATGTTCGGCTCGACCCCGCGCATGAGCAGCACGTCGTGCCCGTTCTGCGGCTTGGCCAGGTAGAAGCGGGTGGTCGGCCAGGTGATCCGGGAGCCCTCCGCGGCGGAGTCCGCCGAGATCGTCGGCCGGTTGACCTGGAAGTCGTAGTACTCGTCCGGATCCAGCTCGCCGATCGGCTCGGCGTCCCAGACGTCGATGAGGTGCGCCACGGCGCCCGAGGCGGATTCCGCGGCGTCGTTCCAACCCTCGAACGAGGCCATCAGGATCGGGTCGGTCAGGCCACCGACGTCGAACTCGATCACTGCGCTCCGAACCTCTCAGTACTGCCGACCCTCACGGCGCGAACCTACCGGACCGGCGCCCGAACAGGTCGAGTGTGCGACCCAGGACGTGTCACCTGCCCTCGAACGCACACTCGACCCGAATGCGTTCGGGGCGGACGCCGTAAACTTGCCGGTTAATGACTGCATCTCCGGAAAGCTTGCGTCGCGCCCTGGCCGAACGTGTCGTCGTGGCCGACGGGGCCATGGGGACCATGCTCCAGGCCCACGACCTGACCCTCGACGACTTCTCCGGCTTCGAGGGCTGCAACGAGATCCTCAACGTCACCCGCCCGGAGGTCGTCCGGTCGGTCCACGACGCCTACTTCGAGGTGGGCGTCGACGCGGTCGAGACCAACACCTTCGGCGCCAACTACGCCAACCTCGGCGAGTACGACATCCCCGAGCGGATCTTCGAGCTCGCCGAGGCCGGGGCCCGGATCGCCCGGGAGTCCGCCGACGACTGGACGCAGCGGACCGGTCAGCAGCGGTGGGTGCTGGGCTCGATGGGCCCCGGCACCAAGCTGCCCACGCTGGGACACCTGCCGTACGCCACGCTGCGCGACGCGTACCAGCAGCAGACCGAGGGCATGGTCACCGGCGGTATCGACGCGGTGCTGGTCGAGACCAGCCAGGACCTGCTGCAGACCAAGGCCTCGATCCTGGGCGCGAAGCGCGCGCTGACTGCCATGGGCGTCGACCTGCCGGTGTTCGCGCAGGTGACCGTGGAGACCACCGGCACGATGCTGCTCGGCTCGGAGATCGGGGCGGCGCTGACCGCGCTCGAGCCGTTGGGCATCGAGCTGATCGGGCTAAACTGCGCCACCGGCCCGGCCGAGATGAGCGAGCACCTGCGCCACTTGGCCAAGCACGCGACGATCGGTCTGTCCGCGATGCCGAACGCCGGGCTGCCGGTGCTCACCGCCGACGGTGCGCACTACCCGCTCGGTCCGGACGAGCTCGCCGAGGCACACGCGACGTTCATCCGCGAGTACGGACTCTCGCTGGTCGGTGGGTGCTGCGGCACGACGCCGGAGCACCTGCGGGCGTTGGTGGAGAAGGTGCGTACCGTGGAGAAGGGCAAGCGCCGGCCGCGCCCGGAACCCGGTGTGGCCTCGCTGTACACCGCGGTGCCGTTCAAGCAGGACGCCTCCTACCTGGCCATCGGCGAGCGCACCAACGCCAACGGCTCCAAGGCCTTCCGGGAGGCCATGCTCGAGGGCCGCTGGGACGACTGCGTCGACATCGCCCGCGGCCAGACCCGCGACGGCGCGCACCTGCTGGACGTCTGTGTGGACTACGTCGGACGTGACGGCGCGCAGGACATGCGGGAGATCGCGGGCCGCTTCGCCACCGCCTCGACGCTGCCGCTGATGCTGGACTCCACGGAGCCCGCCGTGCTGCAGGCGGGCCTGGAATGCATCGGTGGCCGGGTGATCGTCAACTCGGTGAACTTCGAGGACGGCGACGGTCCGGAGTCGCGCTACGCCAAGATCATGCCGCTGGTCGCCGAGCACGGCGCCGGGGTCGTGGTGATGTGCATCGACGAGACCGGGCAGGCCCGCACGGCCGAGCGCAAGGTGGAGATCGCCGCGCGCACCATCGACGCGCTGGTCGCCGACTGGGGCATGCGGGTCGAGGACATCTTCGTCGACACGCTCACTTTCACCCTCGGCGCCGGGCTGGAGGAGTCCCGCAAGGACGGTGCGGAGACCGTCGAGGCCATCCGACTGCTCAAGCAGCGGTACCCGACCGTGCAGACCACGCTGGGTCTGTCGAACATCTCCTTCGGCCTCAACCCGGCCTCCCGCGTGGTGCTGAACTCGGTGTTCCTCAACGAGTGCACCAAGGCCGGACTGGACTCCGCAATCGTCCACGCCAGCAAGATCGTGCCGATGGCCCGCATCGCGGAGGAGCAACGCAACGTCGCCCTCGACCTGATCTACGACCGACGCCGCCCGGCCACCGACGACACCCCGGCCTACGACCCGCTGCAGAAGTTCCTCCAGCTGTTCGAGGGCGTGGACACCAAGTCCATGGCCGAGGAGAAGGTCAACGAACTGCTGGCCCTGCCGCTGTTCGCGCGGCTGGAGCGTCGGATCGTAGACGGGGCACGCAAGGGGTTGGAGGCCGACCTCGACCTGGCGCTGGCCGAGCGGCCCGCGCTGGAGATCATCAACGAGACGTTGCTGGCGGGCATGAAGACCGTCGGTGAGCTGTTCGGCTCCGGTCAGATGCAGCTGCCGTTCGTGCTGCAGTCCGCCGAGGTCATGAAGACCGCGGTGGCCCACCTCGAGCCGCACATGGAGAAGGCCGAGGACTCCGAGGAGTCCGGCAAGGGCACCATCGTGCTGGCGACCGTCAAGGGCGACGTGCACGACATCGGCAAGAACCTCGTCGACATCATCATGAGCAACAACGGCTACAAGGTCGTCAACATCGGCATCAAGCAGCCGATCGCCGCGATCCTGGAGGCCGCCGAGGAGAACCGCGCCGACGTGGTCGGCATGTCGGGGCTGCTCGTGAAGTCGACGGTCATCATGAAGGAGAACCTCGAGGAACTGAACAGCCGTCAGCTGGGCCAGAAGTGGCCCGTGCTGCTCGGCGGCGCCGCGTTGACCCGCGCGTTCGTCGAGGAGGACCTCGCGGACATGTTCACCGGCCAGGTGCGCTACGCCCGCGACGCCTTCGAGGGCCTGCGGCTGATGGACGCGTTCATGGCGGTCAAGCGTGGGGTGCCCGGAGCCGAACTGCCGCCGCTGCGTCGGCGGCGCGTCGCCTCCGGGGCGAAGCTGGTCGAGACGGCGCCGGAGGACATGCCGGCCCGCTCGGATGTCGCGCTGGACAACAAGGTCCCGGTGCCGCCGTTCTGGGGCGAGCGCATCGTGCGCGGAATCCAGTTGGCCGACTACGCCTCGTGGATCGACGAGCGGGCGCTGTTCCTCGGCCAGTGGGGGCTCAAACCCACGCGCGGCCCACAGGGCGGGCCCGGCTACGAGGAGTTGGTCGAGACCGAGGGCCGCCCGCGGCTGCGGATGTGGCTGGACCGGGTGCTGACCGAGAACATGCTCGAGGCCGCGGTCGTCCACGGGTACTACCCGTGCTGGTCCGAGGGTGACGACCTGGTCGTGCTGCACGACGAGGCGTCCGGGGGAGAGCCCGGCACCGAGCGGCTGCGGTTCAGTTTCCCGCGTCAGCGTCGCGACCGGCACCTGTGCCTGGCCGACTTCTTCCGCCCGAAGGAGTCCGGCGAGATCGACGTGGTCAGCTTCAACCTGGTGACCATGGGCAACCGGGTCTCCCAGGTCGCCAACGAGCTGTTCGCCGCGAACTCCTACCGCGAGTACATGGAGCTGCACGGGTTGTCGGTGCAGCTGACCGAGGCGCTGGCCGAGATGTGGCACGCCCGGGTCCGCGAGGAGCTCAGCTTCGGCGACGAGGACGGCGATCTGGACGCCATGCTCAAGCAGGGCTACCGCGGTTCGCGGTACTCCTTCGGCTATCCGGCCTGCCCGGACCTGGAGGACCGCGCGAAACTCGTCGAACTGCTGAAGCCCGAGCGCATCGGCGTCACGCTGTCCGAGGAGCTGCAGCTGCACCCGGAACAGTCCACCGACGCGCTGATCGTGCACCACCCCGAGGCCAAGTACTTCAACGCGTAGAGCGGCCGGCCGACGGGCCACGATCAATATCGCAACGCCAGAGGCAGCCGTCGCCTCGCCCATCGCCAAACGGCTTTCCGTTCTGATCCCCAACCGTCGGGACCGCGCTCGGAGCCGGCTAGGCGGGCCCCGCCTTCTCGTCTGGTAGCACTCTGATACCAGGCCCGGTAGCATTTGCTCATGGCCATGACACTGCGATTGACCGAGCAGGAGTCCGAGGACCTCCGGAAGCGTGCCGAGCGTGAGGGCACGTCCATGCACGAGATCGCGCGCAAGGCCATCCGGCTTTACGTCTCCGACCACACCGAACGCCTCGACGCGATCGTCGACCGGATTCTGGTCGAGGACGCTGAACTGCTGGAGCGACTCGGGTCGTGACCGAGTTCGTCTGCCTCGACACCACGGATCTGTTGCGAATCGCGGCACGCATGCTCGGCATGGCTGAGGCACCGGTGCGGGACCTGGGGGCGCTGGCTGCCGCCGCCGCGCGCCCGCGGACCACCGTGTTCGGCGCGGAGGCCTACCCGACGCTTGCCACCAAGGCAGCAGCGCTGCTGCATTCGATCGCCCGTAATCGCCCACTGGTTGACGGCAACAAGCGACTCGCGTGGACCGCAACCAAGGTGTTCTGCGCCATGAACGGCTACTGGCTGCGGACGACGGATGTGGCCGCCGCGGAGTCGTTCGTCGTCGGTGTGGCACGGGGCGATCTCGACGTGGACGGTGCCGCCGAGGTGATCGCGTTGCACCTTGCCGCGGTCAAGCCCTGACTCGCCGCGCTACGCGGTCGGGGTCAGCACCACGAAGTGGACCTCACGGCGGACCTCGAAGCCCAGTGCGCGGTACAGCGCCAGCGCCGGGGTGTTCGCGTCGGCGCCGTGCAGGTAGGGCACGCAACCGTCGGCCGCGATGCCGGCGGACACCGCGTGCACCACGCGACGGGCCAGGCCCTGGCCGCGGACGGCGGGATCGGAGCAGACGGCGCTGATCTCGATGGCGTCGCCGGCCCACATCCGGCGCCCGGCCATGGCCAGCAGATCGCCGGCCGCGTCGCGGATGCCGACGTAGCCGCCGAAGGAGACCGTGCGTTCGGCGAAGGGGCCGGGTTGTGTGCGGTTGACCAGGTCGAGCATCTCGGGGACGTCGGGGTCGCCCAGTTCCAGCAGCGCGTCCTCGAGCGATCGCGTGACGGTGTCGACCATCTGCCGACCCACGATGCGACGCACGGCCCAACCCGCGGGGACGTGCTCGTCGGGAACATCGAGCAGGACGACGGTGCGGCCCGGCGCCAGGGCGCGCAGTTCTGCCCAGTGCGCCGGGTCGGAGTGATCGTCCAGGGCCGCGAACGGGCCGACGTCGGCCCGGAAGACGGCGCAGTGCTCGGCGTGGACACCCAGGGCATGCTGACGGTCTCTGAGGGCATGGCGGACGGGATCGTCCAGTCCGGCATCCCGCGGCGGCGAAATGCTCATCGACTCGATCCAATCACCGCCCGGCCGGGAGCCCTGGGCCGGCGTCGGACGGCTGGCGGGCAGAGTTGCAACCAGTGGTGCGGTTCAACGGCCGAAAGTCGCCTCAGCCGCCTCCACCCTGATCCGGGGTCGCCGGATCTCGGACGCGCAGCAGCCGCCGACCAACGCGGTCGGCGGCTGCTGAGTCGAACCGGATCAGGCGTCGCAGAAGGGGAAGTCCGGGTTGTCGAAGTTGCACGGCTGGCCGTGCCAGTCCCGGCCATCGCGACCGGAGTGGCCGTCGCGGCCGTCGTGCCCCGGCTGACCGTCGTGGCCTTCATGCCCGTCGCGACCAGGACTGCCGTCGTGGCCGGGCGCGCCGTCGTGACCCGGGGCGCCGTCGTGGCCGTCGCGTCCGTCATGAATCGCGGGGCTGACGCTCGACGCCACTGTCGCGGTGTTGTTGGCCAGGTTCGGGTCGGACTGGGCGCCGGAGACATGGGCCATGTCGACCAACGTGCCGTGGGCGTCGCCGGGGATGGCGACGGTGATGTAGACCGGGGCCGAGGTCCCCGACGCCACCGCGCCCAGGTTGCAGGTGACCACGACCGGGGTCGCGTGGTTCGCGGTGCAGGTCGGGCCGCCCGGCGTGGCCGCCGTGGCTCCCGGCACCGAGCCGACGAAGTCCTCGCCCGCGGCCAGGGTGTCGGTCAGGGTCACGCCGGTGGCGTCATCCGGACCGTTGTTCGCCGCGTTCAACGTGTAGGTGGAGACGCTGCCGGCCCGCACCGAACCGCTGCCGGTCTTGGTCACCGACAGGTCCGCGCCCGGGTCGTAGGTGAAGGTAACCGAAGGAGCTGTGCCGGCGGCCGCAGGCGCGAACGCCGCCCCCGCGACGCCGGTGGCCACGAAACTCGACCCCCCGCCGCCGCCCCCGGGGCGGGCGGCGAGGCCTGCACCGTTGGTCGTGCCGCCGGTGCCGCCGTTGTACCCGGCACCACCCCCGCCGGATCCGAGTCCGTTCGCCGGGCCACCCACCGGTGCGACGGCGGCCGGCGGACATGCACCGCCGGTGCCACCCACGCCCGGCGCCACCATGCCACCAGCGCCGCCGACGGAACAGGGCGGGGCGCCTGCACCAGCATTCCCGCCCGTCGCGGGCGCGAAGGCCGCGCCACCGCCACCGCCACCGCCTGCGACGAGCAGGGGTTGGTTGGTCGTGTAGAAG
>DATASX010000004.1 GCA_036269075.1 Sporichthyaceae bacterium | reverse complement strand
CACACCGCGGCCACCGTGGCGGGCAGGCGCTGGACAAGTTCGACCGCGAGATGGACCCGGTGATCACTGGTCCGATCAGCCAGGCCCAACTCCAGGGCGACCTCGGCGTAGGCCGAACGCTCGGCGAAGTCCAACTCCTGGGACTGCTCCCACGTCTGCGGGTCGACCCAGGCGGGGCGCTCCGCCTCGTGCCGGTCCAGGGAGTCGCTAACCCAGTCGGCCATGGCCAGCCCCTGCTCGCCCTGGACCATCGCGACCTGCCGCTCGATCAGCCCGATGCGGGCCAGCACGTCGGTGCCGTCGGTGACCGCGCCGGTCCAGGTGATCTGCCCGGCGGTGGCCGCGAACCAGTCCAGGGCCTCCTCGACCGACATGAGTCGGTTCGAACTGGTGTTCGACATGAGACTATTCTCGCCCAGTTTTCCCATCTCTGCAAGGGAAATTAGCGTTTTCCCCAACTTAGTTTTCGATGGTCGGGGCGGGTGTCGAGCGGTGCCGCGGTCTTGGTTGCTCGCCGTTACGGAACCCGTGCCCAGGCGCCGTAGTTGGTTACTGCGATCAGGGGTACCGGACTCGGGAACCGGTGACCGAAGTGCAACGGACCTGCACATTGGTTACGGTCCGAACCCCCCTCCTAATAGGCCGTCTGAACCGAACCAGACCACGGCACAGCAACCACTGACGGTCCGTCAGCTCTCCAACAGCGCCAGCGATTCGAGGTCCAGCGCCGCCTGCGCGTACCGGTCGGCCAGTGGCGCGCGAACTGCGGCGGGTTGCATCTCCTCCGGTGTCAGGCAGTACACCGCGCCGTAGACGGCGTTGCGCCGGTAGGCGGTCCAGGCTGCGTCGAAGAGCTCGGCGCCCGGGCCGCGGAGCTCGAGGTAGTCACGCAGCAACTCCTGCTCGTTCGTGCGCCGGTCGGCGGTGCTCAGCGAGCCGACCAGGAAGCAGGCCACGTCCTGGTACGGGTCGGTGCGGCAGACGAACTGCCAGTCGAGGAAGCGCGTCGAGCCGGCGGCATCGAAGTAGACGTTGGTCGGGTTCGCGTCCCCGTGCACGAAGGTCGCAGGCGCGGCGTCCTGTGCGGCCCACAGCAGCGCGTAGACCCGTGCGAGCCGCTCCCGGTCGGAGAACACCTCGAGCACCGGCCCGGCGGTGGTCTGGCCGATGTAGGCGTCCCAGTGGGCCGGCGCGAACAGGCTGTCGACGATTGGGCGGTAGTACGGCGCCCGAGAAAGCCAGTCCGGGTAGAGGTCGGAGCGGGCGTGCCACCCGGCCATCGCGCGCAGCCCGTCGGCAACCTGATCCACCGTCAGCGGCACGCGCGGGTCGTTGACCCGGCCACCGGTGGCTGTCAGGTCCTCGAGGATCACGATGCCCTGGTCGTCGCCGACCACCGCGTGCCGGCAGCGCGGGATGCCGGCGCCGAGCAACGGCGCGACGTCGCGGTAGAACAGCGCCTCGGCGCGGTAACCGGGCGCCATGATCGCCCGCAGCTCGGCCCGGAAGCCACCCTTCACGCACAACCGCTCGACCCGGCCGTCGAGGTGGGTGGCCGCGACCAGGACTTTCGTCGCGGTTCCCCAGACGATTCCGGTCTGTTCCAGGGACTTCAGCTCGGAACCGAGTGCCGCGCCGACCCAGGCGGCATCGATCTCGTCCACGGTGTTGGGGAGCGTCATGGCCAATAGTCTAGTACTGGACTATTGAGGCCTATCGCATCTAGTGTTCGGGACATGGCGACGTGTCCGTACACCCCGGACGACCTGACCCGCCTGTTCGAGCTGGACGGCGAACTGGTGCGGTGCCCGTTCCCGCTCTACGACGTGCTGCGCGAACAGGCCCCGGTCACGCACAACACCAGACTCGGCGGCTGGGTGGTCACCCGGTACCACGACATCATGGAGATCCTGCGGGACACCGCGACGTTCTCCTCCGCGATGGCCAGCGGCCCGAGTTCGGTGACCGGCCTGGCGAGGAAGCTCATCGACGACCCGGCCACCGCACCGCGCCTGCGCGCGCAGGCGGAACGACGGCTGCGGATCGCCGAGTCGCCGGTACTGCTGTTCACCGATCCCCCGTTGCACAAGCGGCAACGCGACCTGGTCCGAAACGCCTTCGGTGCCCGCCGGATCAAGCTCCTCGAACCTGATGTCCGGGCACTTACCGAGGAACTGCTGGACCGCCTGGTCGAGGCCGCCGCGCACGGCCCGGTCGACGTCGTGCCGATGTTCTCGATCCCGCTGCCGATGACGGTGATCGCCACGATGCTCGGCGTACCGCCGTCACACATGGACACGTTCAAACGCTGGTCCAACGCATTCACCGCCGGCGTCGGTGCCGTCGATCAGACCGCCGAACAGATCGCCGAGATCTTCGAGGCGGTCGACAACTTCTACGACTACTTCACCGACCAGATCGAGTCGCGGCGCAGCGAACCTCGCGACGACCTGCTGACAGACCTGGTCTCCGCCCGGACCCGCGACGCCGAACCGCTGCGCGTCGAGGAGATCCTCCAGATGCTCGTGCAGTTCCTGGTGGCCGGCAACGAGACCACGACCAACATGGCCACCACATTGCTGGCCCGGTTGGCATCCGACCCGGAGCTGGCCCAGCGGGTGCGCTCCAACGCCGCACTGGTCGGGCCGCTGGTGGAGGAGATGCTGCGGATCGAGGCCCCGGTGCAAGGCATGTTCCGGCTCAGCACCGCCGACGCCACCGTCGGTGGCACGTCCATCCCGGCGAACTCGTTGATCTGGTTGGTCTACGGCTCCGGCAACCGCGACCCCTCGACGTTCTCCGAGCCCGAGCACGTCGACCTCGAGGCCGACCGGGCTCTGCACCTGGCCTTCGCCCAGTTCGAGCACTTCTGCCTGGGCGCCAACGTCGCGAAGCTGGAACTGCGCATCGCGGTCGAGTACCTGCTGGCCCGCTTCGCCGACCTACGTCCGGCCGGGGACCCCGCCGGCCTGCCCTACCACCGCAGCTTCATCCTGCGCGGCATCAGCAGCCTGCCGTTGCACCTGACGCCCGCGTCCTGACGAAGAGGGAACGTATTCCGGCAGGCTCCGGTAGTACCGGATCGAGGCGATGTCGACCCCGAGGTTGCCGATCGCGAGCAGCCAGTAGATCGGGTGGCAGAAGTGGTTGTCGCTCAGCATCATCCAGGGCCAGAACCCCGCGGACAGGATCAGGTAGCCCCAGAGGATGAACTCGCTCATGCCGCGGCGGCTGCCCCGGGCCCGCATCATCTGGATGTTGAACGCCGAGGCCATGATCACCGTCGTGGTCAGGCCGTAGTACTCCAACGGGTCGTCGGTGATCGTCCGGAACCACCAGAAGATTCCGTAGACGAACGTCTGCAGGAACGCGTAGATCGCGATCGCCCGCGGCACGCTGCATCCGGCGCCGAAAAGATCCTCCCGCGAGTACCGGATGATCTGACTGATCACGACCAGTTCGAAGGCCGAGAACACGATCAGGCCGACCCAGAACATCTTCAGCAACCAGAAGTCGTACGGGCCGTCGAACCAGGTTCGGTAGGAGCCGACGAAGCTGGTGTCGTGGGCCATGTTCCACAGGTTGGTCGCCAGCGGGATGCAGAAGATCTGGTCACGCTGACCACGGCGCATCGCGCCGAGGTACTGCATGTAGCCGCCGATCCCGGCGATCCCGGCACACATCAGAATCAGCGCGAACCGGTGGTCGGTGTTCTCCAGGACGACCCGCGGGTCGTATCCGTCCTTCATGGTCGAAATCATGCACCTCGATGGTCGCGCTCACAATTGTTTAGCACTTGACAAATTCGACGATTTTCCGAAAGCCTGATTCCGTGGTCACCCTCGCCAACGAGGTCCGCCCGGAGGCCGCGCGTGGCCCGGCCCGGCCGCTCGCGATTGCCACCCTCGGCGCTGCCTGCGCGCTCGTGACTGTCGTACTGCTCACCGCCGAGCACGGCCCGGGCGGCCGCATTCTCGCCGACCGGTCGGTGGAGTCCTATCCGCAGCTGTGGGGCTACCACCACTGGATCACGACCGTCCAGATCGCGACGCTGATCGCCTCGAGCCTGTTTCTGACGCACTTCGTGCTCTGGTCGCGCCGGCACGGCCGGCTCCATCCAGCGCTGCCTGTGCTGGCCGGCTTGTTCGTCATGGGCGGGCTGACCGACGCATTCGCGAACTGGACCAGTTCGGCGGCGATGAACCCCGAACTTCTGCATTTCCCGACGAGTTGGTCTTTCTTCGATGTCTCCCCGACGGTCGAGCCGATCATCAACACCGTCGCTTACCCGTACCTGTTCATCTTCCCGGCGCTGGCGATCACTTCCCTTTTCGCGCGGCGCACCACGACCCTGCCTCGGCCGCTGCGGACGGTCTTCGGTGTCACGTTCGCCGTCGCGATCCCGATCAACTGGGTGCTGGTCAATCTGTTCATGTGCCGGATCGAGTACTGGACCTACACCCAGATCCCTGGCTGGGCCGCGATCCGCGGACAGACTCCGTGGCAGTACCCGTGGACGGATCCGCTGACCCTGTCGGTGCTCACCGGCCTGACGGCGGTGCTGCTGCAGCGCGCACCGGACGGGTCACGGGTGGGAACCCGGATCGCTTCGCGTATCCGCATCCTGCGCCACCGCCCGGTCGCCGGCGAGATCGCCGTCGCGGTCCTGATCACCGCACTGGGGTACGTCCCGTACAACGCCGTTTGGGCGTCCTACCGGCTGACCAACAGTGGCGACACCCTCGCCCCCTGGGTCTACGCGAACACGAAGGTCTACGACCCCAAGGGCGACTACGCCCGCGCCGGGGTACCCGGTCCCTACTTCCGAGGAATGTGGCCATGATCGCTGCGCTGCCGGCCGTACTCCCGTTCGACCGGGACATCACCAACATCCCGACGATCTCCACCGACCGGGCCGACGCGTTCTTCGCGATCGGCGCGATCGGCGCCGGCCTCTTCGTGCTGTGGGCGCTGGCCGAGTTGGGCCTGCGCCGTAACCCGATCCTTGCTCTCTGCCTCGTCGCCAGCCTGGCCTGCAACCTCACCGAACCGGTCTGGGACGTCCTGGGCAAGATGCGCTTCTACCGCGGCAATCACTTCGCCTGGACGGAGTTCGGCGACCTCGCCCAACCCATTCAGTACCCGTACTGGGCGATGTTCGTGTACACCGGATTCGCCGGTGTGGCGTGCTACGTGTTCTACCTGGCGTTCCAGACCCGGAACTGGCGGATCTTCGGCTACGTCCTGCTCGCCCAGGCCGTGATGAACGTCGTTCTCGAGGGCTTCGTCATCAACAGCGCCTACGACTACTACGGCTCTCAGCCCTGGCGGATCGGCAGCCATTTCCCGCTGTGGTGGGTGCCGGTGAACTACGGCGAGTTGCTCGGTGGCGCCCTGCTCGCGTTGGCCGTTCGCCGCTGGGGCGTGCGCGGTGCGCTGACCGCGCTGCCGATCGTCCCGTCCGCGTTCTCGGCCTGGCAGTTGTGGGCGGGCTGGCCGACCTACGCCACGATCAACATGAGCGTCGGCGACGTGTGGCGCGATGTCGCCGCGGTGGCCGGGGTACTGATCGCGGCAGGCTCGGCGTACCTGATCGGCCAGGTGCTGCTCGGCCCGCTGCGGACCGCGACCGCAGTGCCGGCACCGCAGCGGACGGTCCAGACCGTCTCGGTCTGACGCCCAGTCAGTCCGCGGGGCGCCCCGGACGCGGAGTCTGCCACGGCATCAGCGAACGCATCTCCAGCCCGCCGTCGACCGGCAGCACGACCCCGGTGACGTAGGCGCTCGCGGGCGAGGCGAGGAACAGCACAGCGTTGGCGACGTCCTGCGGCCATCCGGCGCGAGGTGGTTCGGGGCGCCGCCACGCGTCCGGACGCGGGTCCGCCTCCACGCCACGACGCCGTTCGCCTGCTCCGTGGTCGACCGCGATCGAGCCCACCCGGACCGCGTTGGCGCGCAGACCCAGGTGGGCGTAGCCGGCGGCGAGCGAGCGGGTCAACGATTCCAGTCCACCCTTGCCGGCGGCGTAGGCGTCGAAGCCGGGCATCGCCTGCACGGCGGCGATCGAGGAGATGTTCACGACCGCGGACTGCGGCGCACGGGTCAGTTCCGGCAGCAGGTGATGGGTCGTCAGGTAGGCGCCGGTCAGTGTCGCGTCGAGCACGCGGCGCCAGTTCGCCGGGCTCACCGCGCCTACCGGGCCGTCGACCGTGCGGGTGTGCAGCAGGTCGGTCGGCCCGGCATTGTTCACCAGCACCGAGGTGCCCTCGCACGCCGCGGCGAGCGCGGCCACGTCGACCTCGTCGGTGACGTCGGCACGTACGAACCGAATACCGGTGCTCGCCGCGAATTCCGCGCCCCGATCGGTGTTCCGTCCGCAGACCACCACCTCGGCGCCACGATCCCGCAACAGGACGGCGATCGCGGCGCCGATCCCGGTGCTACCGCCGGTGACCAGAGCTCGCCTGCCGTCCAGGCGGAACGGATCCTCCACGGCGCCGAGGCTACGCCAGGAAAGTCGCGTTCTCAATGGTCGATCACTGGACCTTTAGGCGCCCGGCTTGTTAGCGTCCTCCCATGGCAGAACAGTGTCCGCATGAGGGCCTGTTCGCCTCGGCCACCCCTGATCTCGTCCGCTCGCCGTACGACGTCTACGCTCACCTGCGCGCCGAACACCCGGTGCACTGGGTCGACGGCCTGTCGGCCTGGGCGGTGACCCGGCACGCCGACATCCTCGACGTCCTGCTGCGCCCGGAGGACTTCTCCTCCGCCCGGCAGTCCGGCCCAGGAGCCGCGACGACGATCGCTCGCACCGTGGCGCAGGACCCGTCATATTCCGACGACGTGCGCGCGGCGGCGCACCGCCGGCTGGGCATCGCGGCCCAAGGCGCCGCCCTGGTCAACTGCGACCCACCCCGCCACGGCCAGCAGCGCCGGATGATGAACAAGGTGTTCAGCCCCCGACGCGTGCAGGCACTCGAGGAGCCGATCACGACGCTGGCCGAGTCGCTGGTCGCGGCGTTCGCCGACCGAGGGCACGCCGACATCGTCGCGGAACTTGCCCTTCCGCTGCCCATGGCGGTCATCGCCCGAGCGCTGGGCATCGAGGGCGCAGACGTGGCTACGCTGAAGCGCTGGTCGGACGCATTCGTCCGCGCCAACGGCCGGCCCACCCTCCCGCGTGAGCAGATCATCGAACTGATCCGGTCGATCGACGAGTGCTACGACTTCTTCACCGCGGAGTTGGCCGATCGCGTCGTGGCCCCGCGCGACGACCTGGTCACCGACGTCGCGCAGGCCGACCTGTGCGCCGAGGAACGCCTGCAGATGCTCACCCTGTTCCTGGTCGGCGGGAACGAGACCACGAACTCGCTGATCGCCTCATGCGTCTGGTTGCTCACCCGGCAAGCCGCGCTCCAGGACAAACTCCGGGCCGATCCAAGCCTGATCCCCGCCTTCGTCGAGGAAACCCTGCGGCTCGAACCGCCGGTGCAGGGGCTCTTCCGGTTCGCCCTGCGCGACACCTCGATCGGCGATGCTCCGATCGCCGCGGGGGAATTCGTCTGGCTGGTCTACGGCTCCGGAAACCGTGACCGCGACCAGTTCCCGGAAGCCGACGACCCGCTGCTCGACCGAGGCAGCGACGGCCGACGGCACCTGTCGTTCGCCCAGGGACCGCACTTCTGCCTGGGCGCCCCGCTGGCCCGGGCCGAGGCCCGGATCGCCGTGCGGACCCTGCTCGCGCGGATCCGCAGTCTGGCCTTGTCCCGGGACGAGGCGGCGGACTGCTGGGCACCCAACTTCGTGCAGCACAACCTCACCCGGCTGAAGGTGGTGTTCGAACCGAATGAGTGATCGGGCCGAGGCCGAACGTGAGATAACCGCGGCATTGCATGCCTACTGCCGGGGCATCGACCGCATGGACGCCGACTTGATCCGCTCGGCCTACCACGTCGACGGCACCGACGAGCACGGGGATCACTTCCGCGGCAGCGTCGCGGACTACGTCGGTTGGGTGCTGGAGGTACTGCGGACGCGCTTCTCCTCGACGATGCACACCCTGAGCAACATCACGATCGAAGTGGACGGCGACCGGGCCGGGGTCGAGAGCTACGTGGTCGCCCACCACGTCACGGCCGACGGATCGGCACTACGGGTCTTCGGCGCCCGCTACCTCGACCGCTTCGAGCACCGTCCCGAGGCCGGCTGGCGGATCGCCCATCGCACGCTGGTATCGGAATGGCAGGTCGAGCAGCAGGGCGCCTTCGTACCGATTCCGGGCGGGGAACCTGCGACGCGGGACCGTAACGACCCCTCCTACCCGGTGCTCTCCTCCGGCACGTAGCGCGGCGCCGTGCCCGGCGGCCAGGGGCGACTGTCCGGGTCGAACGGGCGGTAGCCCAGGAACAGGTTCAGGACCACGGCGATCAGGCCGATTCCGAGCGCCCAGGTGGCCAGGCCGGCCAGTTGTGTCGGCAGCCACGGGTAATCGGCGTTGACGACGATCCATGACGGCATCGCGATGAGCGCGTAAGCGCCGGCGACGCACGCCGGCACGACCAGCAGCATCACCGAGGCGCGCCAGCCCGAAAGGACGTGCTGGTAGCGGTAGCCGAACGCGGCGGGCAGCAGCGCACAACCGATGACGTTGCAGGGCGTCCACCACAGCGGAAGGCTGTGCCACCACATTGGCTGGTTGCCGTAGTACTGGTACATCCCGCCGGAGGTGACCAGGAATTCCTCGAAGATCGAGTAACTCACCCCGGTGGCCAGCAGCAACAGCCAGGCCTGCTTCGCAGTAGGCCGAGCGCGCAGCGCCTTGATCATCAGGCCTGCGAAGGCACCCGCGCCGAACCATCCGCCGACGATGAACCAGCCCATCCGCCGGCCGAAGATCTGGAACGCGAAGTCGCCGGAATGGGTCGGGTAGTAGACCATCCCGACGATGTCGACGAACACCTCCGGGAAGACCACCGCCACCGTGCCCAAGCTGATGAACAGGGGCAGGTAGTCGCGCTTGCGGATCGCCTCGCGGACGGCGAAGGCGAAGCCGACCGCACCGAGGCCGCCCAGCAGGATGATCGCGACGATCGTGTGGCTGTGGCTGTACGGAAAATCGGTGTTGGTCGGGACGACCGGCACCCCGGTGTTCTTGCCCAGGACGACCGGCGGGACGTTGCCCGGCCGATGGTGGAAATGAGTGATCAACAGGTCGAGCCCGGCCAGCACGGCGAACGCGCCGGCCACCGGGCGGACCAGGCTGTTGCTCCCCGGCCCTGGTCCCTGCGCGGTCGAGGTCGGCGGCGGGCTCAGGGCGGTCATGTCGTCGCTCCGTGCAGGACGCGGACCACGTTGTTACGACCGTCCACCAAGATGCGGTCGCCGTCGTGCAGGACGCTGGTGCCTCGCTCGGTGCCGATCACGTAAGGGATCCCGAGCTCGCGGGCGACCACCGCTCCGTGGCTGGCCGAGCCGCCGACGTCGATGACCAAGGCCTCGGCCAGCGACATCAGCGGCGCCCAACTCGGGTCCGTGAAACGGCAGACCAGGATGTCGCCGGCGTCCAGTTCGATGTCGTCGTTGACGTCCAGCAGCACCCGTGCCCGACCCTCCACCGTGCCGCCGCCGGAGGCCGCGCCGGTCAGTTCGACCGGGCCGACGGACTCGCTGACGTCCGGCCCGAGCGGCTGCGGCATGCCGCGAAAGAACACCGGCAGCACGACCTTGCGGTGCGCCTCCCGGTAGCCCCGGCGGGCCAGCACGATCTCGGTGACGTCCGGCAGGTTCCCGGCCGCCAATGCCTGGCACTCCGCGATGCTCAGGTAGAACGCGTCGTCGACCTCGGCCAGTACGCCCGCAGCCACCTGCTCGACGCCGAAGTCCCGGGTCGCGCGGCGGACCCCGTCGATGCACATCAGGTAAGCGGCCTTGCCGACCTGCAGGGTGCGCACGATGTTGCGCACCCGCTTCATCAACCAGCGCATGGTCGGGCGCCGCGCCGTGGGCGTGGCGGCCAGGAGAGCCGCCTCGGCCTCGGCGCCGGCCTGCTTCGCGCGGGCTTCCTTAGCCCGCGGCCGTTCGATGTCGCGTGCGGAGTACGCCTTCGCCAACGCGCGCACCGGACCGGGATCCTCGCGCCAGACGACGGCGGTCGGGTTTCCCTCGTTCGGCCCGTGGTAGCCCCACTCGCCCAGGAAGGAGTCCTCGGTGATCTCGCCGTGTGCCAACCGCCAGAGGTCGTCGGCCATCCGGGTCTCGAACACCCCACCCACGCCCGACATCAACCGGGTGGCCAGCGTCGGGTCGCCGGCCTTGCCGGCGGCGTCCTTCAGCGCCGACTGAGCGCCGGCGAAGACGAACCGCCAGGCGCAGTGGTGGGAGAACACGTCGATGAACCGAGCGCGGGCCGCGGCCAGTCGGTCGACCGGACGCCCGGCGGGCGTCCCGGCCAGGACCTCCGCGCGCCACCAGGCCGCGGTCTGCTCGTACTTGGCGTGGATGACCTTTCCCTGCCGCAGCAGGGTCCGCGGCGCCTTGAGCGCGATGACCGGGATGCGCTTGGGGGCGCCCTTCACCGGCGGAGCATCCGGACGGACGCTGCCGCACAGGTCGCGTTCGAAGTCGTCGCCGCTGACCCCGGGCAACGAGGCCAGGGTCGCGCGGATCGCGTCGACGTTCAGCGCGGGCCGGCCGTAGAAGACCGCGCAGCCCCAGTCGTTGGTGTTCGGCGAGGGCTGTATCCCGGCGGGGAGCACGCCGAACGCCGTCATCGAGTACTGCCAGCCACGCTCGGCCGACTCCCCCCAGACCTCCATGCACATCGGGGAAAGCACGTCCGGGGCGGCCTCGCCCAAATTTGTGGTCGTCCAGTACCGGCCGGGTTCGCTGGTGCCCAACGTCGGATCGCTGACCGTGGTCATCGCGCCTCTCCTGCCTGCGGGACCGCCAGCGGCGGCGGCACGCTGCTGGGATCCTGTGGTGCCGGGGAACGACCGGCGGCGATCCAAGCCTGAACCTTCACGGCGATGCCGGGCGAGCGCAAGGCACTCGTGTCGAAAAAGTGCCCGGCGTACTTCAGCGCCGGCGCGACTTCGGCGTCCTCGGTGGCCAGTTGCGACAATGCCCGGCCGAAGGCGGCCGACTCCGCCGAGGGCGGAGCCACACCCTCGAACTCCGCCCCGGGATAGTGCGAGTCCAGGCTGACGACGATGCCGAACACAGTGTCGACGACCTCGGTGAAACGGCGCTGCGCGTGCCCCGCGACGCCCGGGTCTTCGGCACCGTGCTCGGTCAGGATGTCGCGCAACCTGATTGCTTCGCAGGCGGCCACGGACATCCCCTGCCCGTAGAGCGGGTTGAACGACATCACCGAGTCGCCCAGCATCAACAGGCCCTCGGGATGCCGGGGCAGGTCTTCCCACATCCGGCGCAGCGACCCGCGGACCTTGTAGCGCACCGGCGGCTCGACGACGGACGCCTTGCGGGCGATCTCGGCCACCAACGGACTCGGCGCCGCGTCCAGGTGGGCCAGTAGGCCGTCGAGGTCCTTCGCCGGGTCGGCGCGCATCATGCCCAGCGCCGAGATCTGGAACAGGCCGTTGTCGCACAGCACGACCGCGGCCCCGCGCAGCGCGCCGGCGTGCGGATGGCTGATCACCCCGGCCACGCCGGGCGGGAGGACGTCCGAGGGCAGTTCGACCGTGGCGGTCGCGTAGCTGACCCAGGAGCGGAGTTCCTTGGTCGCCGGCGGCGCGTAGCCGGCCGCGCCGAGCCAGTCGACGGCCTTCGAGTTGCGACCGGTGGCGTCGAACTCCTCGACGATCCCCGGCAGCAGCGCCTCCACCGCCCGTTGACCGGCGGCCAGCAAGGCATGCACCTGCGTGCCCTGCGGCACCCCGCGTCGGCCCGCACCCGCGGTGAGGTCGCCGCGCTCGACCAGCACCACCTCGTCGACGGCCGGGCTCAGGGCGGCAGCCGCAAGCAGTCCGGCGATGCTGCCACCCAGCACGAAGGCCTCAGTCAACGGCGAGACCAGCCTCTCGGATGCGGTGGTCGAACGATTCCAGCCATGTCACACCGGCGACCAGCTCTCGCTCGTCGCCGGCCCGCCGGGTGATGCCGAACTGCGCGTGATAGCCGTTCCAACGTGAGGCGGAGAACTCGGCCATGTTGCCCGAGTCCTGACCGGTGAAGCGATAGACGTGCTCGCCCACGGTGTACTCGGCCTCGCGGATGAATCCGCTGTCGTTGAGCCGGTACCAGGCGGGCACCGCGTTGCTCGCCGCGGTGAGTTGATGGTCGTCGACGACCATCGCGGCGTTGAAGCCGCCCTTGCCGACGACAATCTTCCCGTACTCGATCGACCCGTCGGCGTAGCTGTTCCCGAAAATGTTCCAGGAGAGCTGGATGTCGGTGAACATCGCCGTCTCCTTCCACTCCCGACCGGGGCGCAGGTGGACGCGGTCGACGTAGAGCAGGCCGGAGACCGGACGGCCGAGCACGTTCCCCTCGACCCAGTACGGGATCGAGGTGAAGAACAACGGCTCGACGGCGGAGGCGGAGTAGAACTGCACGCCGAGGGTCCGGATCTCGCCTTCGAGGCGGCAGAGCTCGCCCTGGTCCCAGACGATCGAGTCGCCGTCCAGCTCCAGCAGGTACGGCAGATCGCCCTCGCGTCGGGCCGATTCCGGCAGCCGCAGCATCACCGGGTCGCCCCAGCGGCGGTACTTGTCCTCGATCGTGCGCCGGACCTCGCCGCGGTAGCTGCGGGTCGTGGCCGGCTGAACGTCCATCCTCCCATGGCCGTCGGTACGCATCACGAACGTGCCGGTGGAGACCGAGCCGACGAATTTCTGTTCCAGGCAGACGATCGAACCGTCGGCCTCGGTGAGGAATCCGTAGATGTACTCGATCTGCTGCTCGAGCCCGAAGTGGGTCCGGTCCGGGCGCATGAGCGAGAGGTCGTTGACGAAACCGCCGACCACGGTGCGATGGGCGAAGTCGCCGTAATCGTAGGAGTTCACCACTTCGCGCCTCCGGATATGTTGCCCATCAATAGTCGACACTGCAATAGTTTGTACTGCGACTATTCCGGGTGCAACCCCCTGCCGCGGAGGTGTGCCGTGCACATCCATCCCGAAGCCGAGCCCCGCACCGACGCCGAGAAGGCCATCGTCGGCTTCCTCGCCAGTGGGGGTCCCGGCGCCTGGCCCCACATGCTCGACGGCTACGACGAATGGCTGACCGAGGATTTCCGCTGGGAGAACACCGGATCTCCGCCCTGCGTGGGCAAGGCGGCGGCGATGCAGTTCCTGACCAAGCTGCACACCACGCTGGAGATGGAGTGGTGCACGGCCGAGTTGCGCAATCTCGCCTCGCGCGCCACTTCCGATGAGCACAGTGTCGTGCTCACCGAGCGCGTCGATCGGGTGCTCCTGACCGACGGCACCGAAGCGATCGCCATCCCGGTCATGGGCTGTTTCACGGTCCGCGACGGAAAGATCGCCCGCTACGCCGACTACAACGCCGACTCCCCCATCCGCGAGCGTTTCCCCCGCCATCAGCATTGAGATGGACCTGGAGGAGCGCATTGCACGACTGGAGGCCGTCGAGGAGATCCGTCGGCTGAAGGCCCGGTACTTCCGCTGCGTGGATCTGCGGGAGTGGGACGAGTTCGCCGACCTGTTCACCGAGGACTTCCTCGCCGAGTTCGGTGAGTCCACCTCAGGTGCCCGCTCCCGGGCGGCGTTCCTGGCCGCGGTGGCCCGGCACTTCGTCGCCGGCCTCTCCGTCCACCACGGCCACGAACCGGAGATCGACGTGCTCGACGCCGACAACGCGACCGGGCTCTGGCCGATGTTCGATCTCGTCGAGTCCCCTGCCGACAGCGGGTACGTGAACCACACCGGCTGGGGCCACTACACCGAGCGCTACCGACGCTGCACCGACGGCAGGTGGCGGATCAGTCGGTCGCGACTGAGCCGCATCAAACGGGTGGAACTGCCGAAGGATCCAGGATGACGACGGTCGGCCTGTGCCTGCCCCAACTCGGCCCGGCGGTGGACGCCGGACTGCTGCGGGAGTTCGCGCAGGCCGCCGAGGGCATGGGTTTCGACCATCTGTGGGTGCAGGACCACTTCCTCTACGCGTTGAACCAGGCCGGGGACTACGCGGGCAGCGCTGCGGCCCAACCCGAGCGCTACAAGTCCGTGTGGGCGCCGACCGAGGTGCTCGCCGCGGTGGCCGCCTGGACCTCGACGATCCGGCTGGGGACCTCGGTGCTGGTCGGCGGCAACCACTACCCGGCGCAGTTGGCCCAGCGGTTGGCCACCGTCGACCGGATCGCCGGCGGCCGTCTGGATTCCCTCGGCCTGGCCGTGGGTTGGTCGGTGGAGGAACATCGAGCGATGGGCGTCGACCCGGCGACCCGCGGCCGGCGGATGGACGACTTCGTGCCCACGTTGCTGGCCTGCCTGGGCCCGGATCCGGTCGAGCACCACGGGCCGTTCTTCGACCTCGACCTGTGCGTGATGCAACCCAAGCCGGTGTCGCCGTTCCGACTGATGTCGGGGATGTGGTCCGCCGTGGGCCTGGCCCGCACCGCCGAGTGGTTCGACCTGTGGAACCCCGGCTCGATGCCGGTGGCCACCGTGATCGAGATGCTGGCCGGCATCAACGCCCGACGTGCCCCGGACCGGGCACCGGTGGACGTCATCTACCGGGTAGCGGTCGAATCCACCGCCGGGAAACGGCTGAGCATCGACGAGGTGGCACAGCGCACCGCAGAGGTCGCCGCCGCCGGGTTCGAGGGCGTAATCGTGGAGACCAACTTCTGCTCCCAGATCGACTCCGGCAAGGCGTGGCTGGGCCTGCTCGCCGACCTGACGCCGGTGCTCGAAGCGGGACGCTCGGGAGCCGGCTCCTGACGTACCGTCAGTTCCGGTCGGCGGGCTGGGCCACCTCCGGAACCGGCTGATGTTCGGCCAGCAAGCCGTCCAGGTGAGCTCGCTCGTTCATCGTGACCACGCGCATCCGGCCCTTCTCGTTGACGGCGACGCGGCAGATTCCCGCGTTCTCCGGGAAGAAGAGCCACATCCGGTCCAGGCCCAGGACCCACCCGAGCAGCACGTTGAGCACTCCGCCATGGGTGAACATCAGGATCCGCTTGCCCGCCTGCGCCTCGACGATCTCCGAGACGGTCGCGACGATCTCGTCCCGGAACTTCGCGTAGGTCGTCCCCCACGGCGTCAGATCGCCACGCATGCAGGCGAAGTAGCGCGCATCGTTCGTACGGCGCAGGTCCTCGAAGTACATGTACTCCCCCGCGGCGCGGTCGAACTCGGCAAGGCCCTCACGCAACACCGGCTCGCTGCCGTTCGCCGCACACCAGGGTTCGGCCGTCTGGACCGCACGGCGCAAGTGGGAGGAGTAGACGGCGCCGAACGTCTCGACCGACAACGCCTGCGCGACCCGGCGCGCTTGCTCCTGTCCCCGCGCCGACAGCCATGGATCGCGCCGGTCGAGACCAGACAGTCCGCGCTCGGCCTCGCCGTGGCGAACCAGGACCAGTTCGGTCGCAGCCGCCACGTTGAGCCCGCCGGACACCAGGATCACGATCGCCTCCTGCTCCGAATTGTCGTCTCATCAACTATTGATATACAAACAATATGCCTCGTACGCTGGTCCGACACCCCACCCCGCGAGCCCGGAGCCTGCCGTGAGCAATCGTCTGCTGCTCGGAGATTTCGATCATCGCGTGGTGGTCGGGGCGTTCACTCCGGACCCCGCCGCGATGCGGGTGAACGACCTGCAGCACGGCCTCCCGGTGCAGGCGACCTGGCTGTACGGATTCTTCCGTGACGAGACCGGCCTGACGTACTGCATCGAGCGGAAGTTCGTCGGTTCGTTGACCAGCGGATGCTTCGTGATGACGCAGGGCGGCGACCCGGAAGCCGAACTCGACGTGCATCCGGACTCCGGCCGCAGCGCCCGTGGCGAGGTGCGCCGGGGCCTCGGCGACACCGAGCGCACCTGGTCCGAGCCGGTGTTCCAGCGACTGCCGGCCGGGATCGTGCCGGTCGGCGAGCAACCGTTGAACCTGCGGTGGACCGGAGCCGAGATCGCTTACAGCGAAGGCGACATCCTCGATCTGCACGGGGCTCGGGCCGGGCTCGGCGTCCAGTTCCAGGTCGTCTCCCGACTGGACCCGATGCTGTACACGAGCACCTGCCACTGGGTCAGCGGCACCTTCCAGGGTCGGGCGGTGACCGGTGCGTTGTGGTTCGACAACACGTACTGGACGCACGGGCTGGAGTGGAAGGAGTACGGCTACTTCAACAACCTGCAGATCGCCTGGACGGTGTTCTGCAACGCCTTTACCGACGGCAGTTTCGAGTGGGGCCACCTGGTCGTCGGCCGCGACGGCTTCACGCCCGCGGTGGTCGTGAACTCCGACACCGCAGTCGCGATGACCCCCAACCTGTCCGCGAAGTTCGGTCTCACAGCCACATCGGAGAATGGCGGCGCCTGGCCGGAGTCGGTGACATACGACGTCGCGGGCGCGCAGTACGAGTTCGTCGGGCTGCCGACCGGGCGGATGACACAGTTCTCGGAATCGCGCTGGGCCAACTACCGGGCTCAGTACGGCAGGGTGCAGCGCGTCGGTGAGACCCGCGACCTGATCGACGGATTCACCTGGCTCGAGACGTTCGCCGACCGCATCAGCGCGGACGGATTGGATACCTGACCCTGCGTCAGTTCAGTGGCCGCCGCCGACGTACTCCGCGGCGATGGCGTCGGCGTCGACCTCGGAGACCTCACCGGCGAACGACACCCGGCCCCGGTTGAGCAGGTACACGTAGTCGGCCACAGCCAGCGCCCGGGTCACATACTGCTCGACCAGCAGCAGGCTCGACCCCTCGCGCGCCAGCAGTTCGAGGAACTCGAAGATCTCGTCGACTATCTTCGGGGCCAGCCCCATGCTGACCTCGTCGAGCAGCACGACCTTCGGCCGCTGCACGTACGTCCGGGCCAAAGCCAACATCTGCTGCTCGCCGCCGCTCAACGTCCCGGCGACCTGCCCGAGTCGCTCCCCCAGCCGCGGGAACGCGGAGACCGCCCGCTCGATGCTCTCCTTCTCCTTACCGTGCAGGCTTTGCAGGATCAGGTTGTCGCGCACTGTCAGGTTCGGGAACACCCCACGGCCTTCGGGAACGTGGCACACACCCTGGGCGCACAGCGCGTGCGGGGTGGCGCCGAGCACCGAGGTCCCCTCCAGACGCAGGTCGCCGCGGGTCGGCCGGATCAGCCCGGAGGCCACGCGCAACAAGGTCGTCTTGCCCGCGCCGTTCGGCCCGAGCAGCGCGACGATCGAGCGTTCGGGCACGATCAGGTCGACGTTGCGCAGGACCTGGGTGCCGCCGTAACCGGCGTCGATGCCGCGCAGTTCGAACATCAGACCCCGACCTCGTCGTCGGCCAGTTCCGGTGCCTCGGAACCCAGGTAGGCGTTGCGGACCAGCGGCGAGGACTGCACCTCGCGCGGGGTGCCTTCGAAGATCGGCTTGCCGAAGTCGAGGACGTAGATGTACTCGCACGTGCTCATGACCAACGCCATGTCGTGCTCGACGATCAGGATGCCCAGCCCGCGCTCGGCAACCAGGGTGCGCAGGATCTCGCCGAACCGCTCGGTCTCCGGACCGTCCAGCCCCGAGGACGGCTCGTCCAGCAGCAGGACACGGAACTCACCGGCGGCCACCCGGGCCAGTTCGACCAACCTTCGTTGGCCCGTGGACAGATCAGCCGGACGCCGCGCGGCCAGGTGCCCGATGTTGCACAGGTCCAGGGCGGAATCTGCCCGGCGGTAGGTCATCCGGCGGTCGGCCCTCGTGGCGGCCAGGTGCCGCAACGGGTTGCGGCCGGCCAGCGCCGCCTCGCGGCCCATCGCGACGTTCTCCCGGACCGACAGGTTCTCGAACAACTCCATGCGCTGGAAGGTGCGGCCCAGCCCGCGCAGCGCCCGCGTCTGCGGGGGCAGGCGAGTGATGTCCTCCCCGAACAGGTGAACGCTGCCCTCGGCGGGCCGGACCACACCACTGATCGCGTTGAACGTGGTGGTCTTGCCCGCCCCGTTGGGTCCGATCAGGCCGGTGATCCGTCGGGTCGGTGCGTTCAGACTCTGCCCGGAGACGGCGGTCAACCCGCCGTAACGCACCGTCAGATTCTGCGCGACCAAGCCCTCGGCCGCGGTCATCGACGGGTCCGGCGCCGGGAGCGCACCAGCACCGGCATGGCCGGCACGAAGGGCGCGGTCATTGCCGAGGCCACCGCCTGGCTCTGGACCGCCGATCCCGATCCGCCGCCGTAGCACACCGGCTTCGGGCCGGTCGGCGAGGAGAAGCCCTTCGGTCCGAGTTCGAGACCGTAGTAGCAGTCGACGTACTTCGCCGGGCTTCCCTTCACGAAGGTCGCGCCCGGGCTCAGCCCGCCGAGCTTCTCGTCCTTCAACTGCCAGAGCCCGTCCAGCACGATCGCGGTGGTGACGTCGCCGGCGCGAGCTTTGTCGGCGACCTTGGACATCGCGGCCTCGAACAGCTTGCCCGCCGCCCAACCCAGCATCGCCTGCTGCTCGACCGCGGCACCCGGCGCGTAGCGCGCCATCCCGGCCACGAACGCGGCCACCGGCGGCGCGGCGACCTCGGTGAACGGGGCGATGCCGGTGCCGAGGAATGTCCCCAGCGTGCGCAGGTTCGGGTCGACGGCCGCCTGCTGGCTGACCGCGATCGCCCCGGTCGCGATCGTCGGCTTGTAGCCCAGCGAGATGCAGGAGCGCGCGACCCGGGTGCTCGCCGAGCCGTCGAGACCCAGGAACAGGACCTTGACGTCGTCCTCCTTCATCGCCTGGCACTCGGCGGTGAAGTCCGGTTGGGTCAGCGAGACGGCCTTGGTCGGCGCGAGTTCCAGCCCGGCCCGCTTGACCCCGTTGGCGTGGTTGTTCTTCAGGTCCGTGCAGATCGAGGCCTCGACGCAGTAGAGCAGCCCGGCCTTGGCGCCCTTGCCGACGATCTTCGCCGCGTCCACGTAGGCGCCGGAGTAGGAGGCCAGCGGCGCTCCCCCGGCCGGGAACAACCAGGGACTCTGGAACCAGTCGACCGCGGTGTTGTCGCCACCGACCACCGGGATCTTGTCGCGTTCGGCGGCGGTGCGCAGCGCGGCGATCGGGATCGGCTCGCCGCAACCCAGGCAGGCGATCGCGCCCTTCACCTTCATCAACTGGTTCCAGTTCGCCGACACCCGCGACGGATCGGAGCCGTCGTCGAGTTGGTAGACCTGGATCGGGTGGCAGTCGATCCCGCCCCGAGCGTTGATGTCCTGCGCCCAGACCGCGACGCCGGTCCGCAGGCCGGCGATCGCCGCGCCGACGAGCCCGGAGGCAGCCAAGGTCTGTCCGAGGATGATCGGGGCAAGTTTCTGCGGGCAGGCCGGTTCGGCGGCGGCTGCGGCTGCGGCGACTTTCGGCGCGCTCGCGGCCGCGGGCTTCGCGACGACCGGTTCGGCCTTGGTGGCCGACTTGCCCGGCGCCGCAACCGTCACGGCAGTCGCGGCGACCGGCGCGGGCCGGCCGGCGACCGGCTGGCCGGCTGCCACCGGCGCTGCGACAGCGGGCGCCGCGACCTGCGCCGCGGCCGGCTCGACCGTCGGACTGCCACCATTGCCGGCGGCTACGACGCTCGCGTGGTCGACGCGACTGCCGCCGCACGCCGTGACGAGCAGCAGGGCGGACACGGTCCCGAGCGCGAGCGCGCCCCGCCGGACCCGCAGACGCGACACAGTCACTGGGTGCCTCCAACACGGAGCGGGACGGGGAGCTGCATGCGGCGTCCGGCCGGTCCGCGGACCCGGTCGGAGTGTCGCGCGGTCGCGCGGCTCAACGCCGTGCCGATGGCGCCTTGGGAGGCTGCCGCGGCGAGAATCGCGCCGAGCCCGAACGACAGCTGCAGGTACTGGTTGAAACTCTCGTCGGTGATGTACAGCGGGATCACGTAGAGCAGGAACGGCGCCACGAAGGCCGCGGTGATCGTGCGACTGCCCGCGATCGCGAGCACCGCGAGCGCCACCAACGACTGCACGTAGTTGAAGGCGTCCTGGTTCACCGCGCCGAACAGGCTCGCGTAGAGGCCACCGCTGATCCCGGCGATGAACCCGGAGATCAGGAACACCAGCACCCGGGAGACCGCGACCGAGGTACCCAGCGTGGTCAACGCCGTCGGGGAGTCGGCCATCGCGCGCAGCAGCCGACCCAACCGCGACCGCTCGGTGATCACGACGATCGCCACCGCTACCACCGCGAACCCCAGCAGCAGGTAGTAGTAGTGCTTGTCGTCGCCGAAGCCCGCGGGCCGGCGCGTGGCCAGCGCCCCGCCGCCGAACATGTAGTCCTTCGAGTACGCGAACTGCGCGAGCAGGATCCCGAAGCCCAGCGTCGCCAGCGCGAGATACAGGCTCGACAACCGGATCGCCGGCACCGAGACGATGAGAGCGAGCGGCAGGCAGAACAGGCCACCGATCAGCAACGCCGGGAAGAACGGCACCCCGTGGCGAAGCATGTGCCCGAAGCCGGCCGCCCCGACGGCTGCGAAACCCACGTGGCACAAGGAGATCTGGCCCGACGTCCGCACCAGCAGATGCAGTGACACGAACAGCAGCACCTGGGTCATCGCGGTGTTGTAGCCCGGCAACCGGCTGCCGACCACGCTCGGCAGCACGAGCAGGAGAACCGCGAACGCCCCGAAGCCGAGGAGCCGTGCCTGGGGTGGCAGCACCGAGACGGCCGGCGGGCGGGCCCGCACATGGCGCCCGACCTCGATCAGCTTGCGACGCGGGATGACCAGCAACCCGATGAACAGCACCAGGAACGGGACCGCCAGGTTCAGGCCCTGCAGCTGGTCGTGGTCGCCGACGGCTTTGCCGACGACCTTCTGCAGCACGCCGACCGCGATGCCGCCGACGAAGGCCAGCGGGACGCTCTGGAACCGCCCGATGATCGCGGCGCCGAAGGCCTGCACGACCAGCAGGCTCAGCACGTTCACGTCCAACTGGGCCTGGTTCGAGGCGAACATGATCCCGGAGACCGCTGCGAACGAGGAACCGATCATCCACGACGCCCGGCGGACCCGGACCGGCGCGGTGCCGGACATGCTCAGCAACTGCGGATCGTCCACGACGCCACGCATCGCGGTACCCAGTCGGGAGACCCGGAAGAACACGAACAGTCCGGCCGCGGCGGCCAGCCCGAGGCCGAGGGTCAGCAGGTGCTCGACCGTGATGTCCACCGAGGAGATCGCGAAGACCTTGTGCTGGGACAGGAAGGTGTTGAACGACAGGCCGCGTTCGCCGAAGCCAAGGGCGATCAAGGCCCGGATCGCGACCAGCAGGCCGACGGTCCCGACGATGCGGTACGCCGTCGACACCGGCGCCAGCACGACCGCCAGACGTTCCAGCACGAGACCGGCCAGCGGCCCGAAAACCGCCGCGACGATCAGGAACGAGACCGGCCACGGTACCCCGTGACGCTCCCGCAGCCAGAAGAATCCGTAGGCGGCGGCCGCACAGACCGCGCCGTGCGCGATGTTGAAGACACCGGAGGTCTTGTAGGTGAGCACCAGACCCATCGCGGTGAGCCCGTAGATGGAACCGGTGATCACCCCGAACACGATGAACGGCAGGTACTCGCTCACGATCCACACACCCCGCAGCGGACGTACTGCGGCTCGTCGCCGACCGAGATCTCGATGGGCTGCTTGCCGCGCATCAGCAGACAATCGGGGCGGTGCGCCCGGGTCATCGACTCGGACGTCACCAGGCCCGGGGTGGCGGCGAGCACGGCCTCCATCGACAGCTCGGTGCGCGGCTGGATCGGCGCGAACGCGGTGGCGCGGGCGGCGGCCAAGGCCTGGAAACCGCTGCGTACGCGGCGCATGCCGACCGCCACCCAGCAGACGCCCGCGAGCACCGTCAGCGCCGCGAACGGCGCGCCACCCGCGAGCCAACCCAACTGGTCGCGCCAGTTCAGCTCGTCGGAGGACTCGTACCAGCACCAGCCGACACCGAGCACGCCGATCGCGCCGGCCACGCCGGCAACGACGGTCTCCCGAACCTTCCACGGCGCAGCCGCTTTCGGCAGCACCGGGGGCGGGCCGGCCGCGTGTGCGGCACCGGACCGCGGTTCGCTGCGCGGCACATCGTCGGGTCGCGTCTGCGAGGCGGCGATCACCTTCACCCGGCGGACCCGGAGATCTGCGAGTTCACCTGACGTGCCACCTCGGCCTGCAACCAGGACTGCAGATCGGTCCGGCGATCGACGATCTCCTCCGCGACCTGGTCGCCCTGGCGAACCAACTCGCGCCACTCGTCGCGCAGGTCAGCCGAGATCCACAGCACGGCGGCGACCGTGAACAGCACGATCGTGCCGAAGCCGAACGAGATCACGTACGGAATCTGCTCGGCGATGTACTGGGTGCCGGAGACCCCGTGGTAACCGGCGATCAACAGCACGACACCGACCACCGCGGCGAGCACCGCACCGGCCCGGTCCCACTGCACGCGCAGGTATTTCAGCAGGTTCATCGGGACCGCACCCCCCACTTCGACAGTCCTGCGGCCGCGAAGAACCCGAGCCCGGCACCCCCGACGACCGCCAGGTACATGTGATCAGCCCCGGAGGTGAACGGCAGGGACCGTTCGCTGCGGGCCGCGCTCAGGCTCACGGTGTCGGTACGAGCCGGGGCCGCGGCCGCGGGCGCGACGGTGAGCGGCGCAGCCTGCGACGCGACCACCTCCGCCGGCGCAATGGCCGGGGCCAGCACGCCGCCGGCAGCAGTCGCCGCGACCGGCGGTTGGCCGATCGGCGGGATCAGGCTCGGCGGCGGCGGCGCGGCCGCTTCCGGTTGCAGATCGACGCCGGCCAGCACCGACGCGGTGGACTGGGTGAACTGCGTCGGCCCGTTGTAGTAGGTGTTCTGCGGCGGCGCCGCCGCGGTGTACGTGAATCGGTACGTGCCCGACGCGATGCCGTTCTTGATCTCCTGCGGGGCCTGGAAGGTGAGCGTCAGCCCGGCCTGTTTGAGTCCGGCGAGCACGGCGTTGGAGGAGATTACGTACGTCTGCCGCCGGCCGCCGTAGATCTGGGTCAGGGTGAAGTAGCCGTTCTGGATCCCGATGTCCGGGTCGTGCAGCGTCTGCCCGCCTGCCGGGAAGGCGAACGGCGGGAAGGCGAACGGCGCCTGGTTCGGAACCCCCGGGATCGGCACCGGGATCGGGACCTGGCTCGGGCTCTGCTTCGGGATCTCGATGTCCAGGCCCGGCACCGAGATCCGGCCGACCGAGGTCGAGGTCGTGCGCTGGACCTTGCCGGTCAACCCGTTCGCGACCACGGTCGCGACCGTGCGGACGTCGCTGAGCGAGGCGTACGGCCCGATCTTGATGGCGTCGGCCGAGGTGCTGGCCGTGGACACGACGTCGCCGTCGCGGTTCTCGTCGATCCGGGCGGTGGACAGCGCCCCGAACAGGCCGTTGTCGCCGGCCCCGGAGGAGGCCAGCGTGGTGAAGTCGCCGCTCTCGGCGTGCAGGGTCACGCCCGGGTAGGAGACGGTCACCGGGTCGGAGCCGGCGTTGGACTGGGCGATGAACGGGTACGCCGGCGCCGGGAACCCGAACAGCGCCGCGCCGGTCGCCGGCAGCCCGGGAACCGTCTCGCCCGCGTACGGGAACTGGGCACCGGCGTCGCGCACGCCGAGGCTGTCCTGCCGGGCCCCGGAGGCCGGCCCACCGCCCTCGATCGCGATGCCGGTCGGGATCGACGGGTTGGCGATCGACAGTTCGAACGCGTTGGCTCGGGCCACCGCGGCATAGGTGGTCGCGGCCCGCGCGGTGGCCGACGGGAGCGTCGCCCAACCGCCGGCCGCCAGCAGGACTGCGGCACCGCCGACGACCGTGCGCGTGATCCTCATCGGGACCCTTTCTCGACGGTCCACCTGTGTTCGGGGTCACTCAATAGTCTAGTGCTCAGTTATTTCTAACACGACTTCTTCCGCTCGACCAGATCCGTTCTGCGGGAATTTGACCGGGGCTCGCCCGGGCCGCTCCGTCGCAGGTCATCACCCGGATCGGCGTCCGTCCGGGCGGCACAAACCTCCGTGGACCCGCCGGTCGCGCCAACGTAGCCACCAGCGACCGGCGCCCACAACAGGTCGGCGCTGCGGGCCTCCTTCCCCCGATCGAACGTGAAGGTGTAGTCAGAGACCCGGGACACCGCCTCGCCCGTCCGCACGGACCTCGTAAGGTGCCCCTGACCTTGAGCATTGCCGACCCAATGCCGATCGGAGCTCCCTGAATGAGCGCTGCCCCCAGTTCGCCCGACCCCACCGCGATCCTGCAGATCGGCATGGGCTTCTGGCCGGCCAAGACGCTGCTGAGCGCCATCGGTCTCGGCCTGTTCACATTGCTCGGCGAAGGCCCGAAGACGGGTCCGCAGATCGAGGAGAGGCTGGGCCTCACCGGCTCACGGGCCCCCGCCGACTTCCTGGACACCCTGGTGGCCCTGCACATGCTGGAGCGCGACGGCTCCGGGCCGTCGGCGACCTACCGGAACACGGTGGACACCGGGGCCTTCCTCGACGCCAATTCCCCCGGCTACCTCGGCGGCTTCCTGGAGATGGCCGATGCTCGGCTGTATCCCTTCTGGGGCGGGCTGAGCGATGCGCTGCGGACCGGCAGCCCGCAGAACGAGGTCAAGCAGACCGGCACGTCCATGTTCGAGGAGCTCTACGCCGACGAGACCCGGCTCGAGCAGTTCATGCGCGCCATGACCGGCATCTCGGCCGGCAACTTCACCGCGCTGGCGCAGAAGTTCGACTTCTCGCCGTACCAGACGGTCTGCGACGTCGGGGGGGCGACCGGCCAGCTCTCGATCATCCTGGCCCAGCACCACCCGCACCTGCGCTGCACCAGCTTCGACCTGCCAGTGGTGGAGCCGATCGCCAAGCGCACCATCGCCGACGCGAAGCTGACCGACCGCGTGGAGACGGCAGGGGGCGACTTCTTCGCCGACCCGTTGCCCAAGGCCGACGTCGTCACGATGGGCATGATCCTGCACGACTGGAACCTCGACCGGAAGATGCATCTGATCCGGCAGGCCTACGACGCGCTGCCCGCGGGAGGCCTGTTCATCGTTGTGGAGAACCTGATCGACGACGACCGCCGCGAGAACGCCTTCGGCCTGATGATGTCGCTGAACATGCTCATCGAGTTCGGCGACGCCTTCGACTTCAGCGGCGCCGATTTCCGCGGCTGGTGCGAGCAGGTCGGGTTCCGCTCGGTGGAGGTCCTGCCGCTGGGCGGACCCGCCTCGGCGGGCATCGCGCGCAAGTGACACCGGCTGACGCCGAGTCAGATCATCCCTGCCCGTCCTGGAGGCAACCGTGTCCGTGTACATGATCTTCCATAACCGCATCGACGACCACGCGAAACTGCAGGCCTACGTCGAGAAAGCGATTCCGACCCTGATGGCGCACCAGGCCGAGGCCCTGGTCGTGGACGAGACTTCCGACGAGCTCGAGGGACCCAACCCGTACCCGCGGACGGTCGTCCTCAAGTTCCCCTCGCGGGAGATCGCGATGGGTTGGTACAACAGCCCCGAATACCAGGCCATCCGCTCGATGCGGCTCGAGGCGACCGAGGGCTTTGCGGTCATCTGCGACGAGTTCGTGTTCCCCAGCTGAGCGCATCAATCACCCGCTCGCTGTTCTTCCAGATCTGATTGGTGGTGTGGTGCCGGACTCGGTGAACTACGTCGGGGTCAACCATCTGGTGCTGGT
Organism: Sporichthyaceae bacterium; assembly: GCA_036269075.1. Classification (NCBI taxonomy): domain Bacteria; kingdom Bacillati; phylum Actinomycetota; class Actinomycetes; order Sporichthyales; family Sporichthyaceae; species Sporichthyaceae bacterium. Next base: position 101,981 of record DATASX010000004.1, on the reverse strand, counting down.
GACCAAGGACATGGACGCGACCGTCCGGTTCTACCGCGACGTGTTGGGGATGCCCCTGGTCGCCACGATGGGCAACCGCAAGGCGGAGTTCCCGTACCGGCACTACTTCCTGTCGATCGGGCGGGGCGCGGCGATCGCGTTCTTCGAGTGGAAGGACGTCGATCTCGCGCCCCGCAAGGACTCCGGAGTCCCGGGCTCCGGCAGGCAGTTCGACCACGTCTCGGTCGGGGTCGAGTCCGACGCCGACCTCGACGAGCTGCGCAAGAGGCTGGCCGACCTCGGGACCGACGTGAGTGAGATCGTGGATCACGGCATCGTCCGCTCGGTGTACGTCACCGACCCGAACGGCATCTCGTTGGAGTTCTCGGTCGCAGCTCGGGACCTCGTCGTCGATCCCTGGTTCGACGACGCCGACCCGGTTCCGGCCGCCCGCGGAGAGTGAGGACCACATGACCATCGACCTGGCGGCGATCGACGCCGACCGCGCGCAGATCGCGGCGACCTACCTGCGTCCGCGCGAACAACGCCCGGCGAGCAGTGCCCGCGGGGTGCACCACCTCGCGCTGCTCTCGCACGACGTCCGGCGCACGATCGAGTTCTACCAGGGCGTGCTGGAGTTCCCGCTCACCGAGATCTTCGAGAACCGCGACTACCAGGGCTCGAACCACTTCTTCTTCGACATCGGCAACGGCAACCTGCTGGCCTTCTTCGACTTCCCCGGGCTGGACCTGGGCCCGTACGCGGAGGTGCTCGGCGGCCTGCACCACCTGGCGATCTCGGTGTCACCGGAGAAGTGGACGCACCTGCGCGGCAAACTCGAGGCCGCCGGCGTGCCCTATGTGATCCACAGCGAGGTCTCGATGTACTTCAGCGACCCCGACGGCGCCCGCCTGGAACTGCTCTCCGACCCGCTGGGCGAGATGTACGGGACGCCGGTGCTCTGATCCGCCGTCGGGCTCAGAAGGCCAGGTACAGGCCGGCCAGGACACTGCAGGCGACCACGCACCAACCCTGGAAGGCCAGTTGGAGCACTTTCGGGGCCGCGCGTAGTTCCATGAAGTGCATGCCGACCAGGCGGACCTTGACGAAGGCGATCACGATCACCGCGATCGCGACGACGTCCTGACGGTCGATCAGGTCCTCCGCGCTCAACGTCAAGGACGTGATCGTGGCCAGTACGAGCACGGCCCAGACGAGGAGGACCCGATCCCGCGAGATCATCAGTGCACCAGGTAGAGCAGCGCGAACAGCACGATCCACAACAGGTCGACCAGGTGCCAGAAACAGGCGATGCCCTCCAACCAGGAGTCCCGCCGACGGCTCTGATTGGTGGGCCGCGCCATCCGCGCGGCCACGATCAGGCCGACCGACCCCAGCACCACGTGGCCGAGGTGGATCCCGGTGAACGTGAAGTAGTAGGCGAAGAAGTCGTTGACGCCCGGCCCGTGGCCGTTGGTGGCCAGATCGGTGTACTCCACCGCCTTCACGGCAACGAAGACCGCGGAGCAGGCCAGCGCGCCGCGGAACAGATACGGCGCCCGTCGGTCGCGGTCGCGGGCCAGTCGGACCCCGTTGGCGACCAGCAACGAACTGCTCAGCAGGACCAGAGTGTTCAGCGTGCCCAGGCCGCGGTGCAACGCCGGCTGGGAGGAGGCGACCAGATCGGGGTGCTGCCCGCGCAGGACCACGATGGTCCCGAAGAACACGGCGAAGACCACCATGTCGCCCAGCAGCATCACCCACAGCCCTGGCTCACCCGGCACGTGGTCCCGTTCCCGAGTGGCTTGGACCGTTGTCACGCCGAAGAAGATGCCACAGTCCGCCGGTTCCCCCACTCGCGGGTCGCGACTAACTTTGGTCCGTCCCCCAGACCGAGGAGCTCCGTCGTGACCAGCGCGAACCACCAGGCGTACCGAGCCGCCCGCGACCTGCTGCTGGCACTGCGCGACGACTATCCCGCGGCGGCCGAGAAGTTCACCTGGCCGGAGCTGGACGAGCAGTTCAGCTGGGCCCACGACTGGTTCGACGTGATCGCCCGGGGCAACGAGGCGCCCGCGCTGCACATCGTCGAGGAGACCGGCCCGGACAACTGTTACTCCTTCGAGGAATTGCGGCGGCGGTCCAACGGACTGGCGCACTTCCTGGCCGCCAACGGCCTGGGCAAGGGCGACCGGGTCGCGATCATGCTCGGCAACCAGGTCGAGCTGTGGGTCGCGATGCTCGCGGTGATGAAGCTGGGCGCGGTGGTCATGCCGACCACCACCGCACTGGGCCCGCTCGACGTGGCCGAGCGCGTCGAGCGCGGCAAGGTACGCGCGGCGATCGCCAACCACACCGACGCACCCAAGTTCGACGGGGTGCCGGGTGACCTGCTGCGCCTGTGCGTCGGCGACCGGACCGCCGGCTGGTTGAGCTACGCCGACGCGGACGCGGCCGACGAGCCGCCCGCCCGCCCGGTGCTGCTGGCGACCGACCCGCTGCTGCTCTACTTCACGTCCGGGACCACCAGCAAGCCGAAGATGGTCGAGCACACGCAGGTGTCCTACCCCGTCGGGCACATGACGACGATGTACTGGATCGGCATCCAGCCCGGCGACGTGCACCTGAACATCTCCTCGCCCGGCTGGGCCAAGCACGCCTGGAGCTGCTTCTTCGCTCCGTGGATCGGGGAGGCGTGCATCTTCCTCTACAACTACTCGCGGTTCGACGCGCCCGCACTGCTGGAACAGTTGCGCAGCCACGCCGTGACCACCTTCTGCGCCCCGCCCACGGTGTGGCGGATGCTCATCCAGGCCGACCTGTCCGGCGGCCCCGGCGCCTTGCGCGAGGGCATCGCCGCCGGTGAGCCGCTCAACCCGGAGGTCATCGAGCAGGTCCGCGCGGCCTGGGGCATCACGCTGCGCGACGGCTTCGGCCAGACCGAGACCACCGCGCAGGTCGGCAACAGCCCCGGCAACCCGGTGAAGCCCGGCTCGATGGGCCGCCCGCTGCCCGGGGTCCCGGTCGTGCTCGTCGACCCGCTCACCGGTCAGCAGTCCGACTCCGGCGAGATCTGCCTGGACCTGTCCGCGCACCCGGTGAACCTGATGCGCTGCTACCTCGACGACCCGGAACGCGACGCCGAGGCGATGGCCGGCGGGTACTACCACACCGGCGACCTGGCCGACCGCGACGCCGAGGGGTACATCACCTACGTCGGACGCACCGACGACGTGTTCAAGGCCTCGGACTACAAGGTCTCCCCGTTCGAGTTGGAGAGCGTGCTCCTGGAGCACCCGGCCGTGGCCGAGGCCGCCGTGGTACCCGCACCGGACCCGGTCCGCCTCGCGATCCCCAAGGCCTACGTGGCCCTGACCGCCGGTTGGGCCGCGGACGAGGCGACCGCTCTGGCGATCCTGCGGCACGCCCGCGAGAACCTCGCGCCGTTCCTGCGGGTGCGCCGCATCGAATTCTTCGAGTTGCCGAAGACGATCTCGGGCAAGATCCGCCGAGTGGAACTGCGACAGCGGGAGAACGACCCGGCGGCCATGAGCGGCGCCCACGAGTGGCGCGACGACCAGTTCCCGGAACTGCGGTCGAACTAGGGCACGCCCCTTCCGACCGCGGGATCGATGCGGCATTATCCTGCGCACCCGATCCGCTGCGTCCGGGTCGCTTTCACCCGGCACTGCGTGAGCCTGTACCGGAGGAGCGATCGTGCGCAAGCCTGCCATGCTGCTGGGGACTCTCGCCCTGATCGCCCCGCTCGCTCCGTCGCGCGGGGGCGCCGGCGGTTCGGATGCGGCCGCGCTTGGTTCCTTCAGCGCGCTGTTCGACGATCCGAACGGCGGCGCGAACTGCACCTCCGCCGATCAGCACGCCAGGTGCAAACCCACCGCCAACGCCGTTGCCCAACTGCCGGATGGTCGCGAGATCTACTGGAGCGGGCTGGAGGGGATGAACGGCGTCGACAGCACCGTGGTCACCAATTACGGCACCACGGCGCTGAACAGCGGCGTCCGGATCCTGGACATGCGAGCCGGTGGGCCACGGTTCTCGGGCACGGATCCGTTCGACGGCGGGTTGAACCCACAAGGCAACCCGGACAACGAATACCTGCCCGGGCCGCTGCACAACGACGACGTGGTCAGCAACGACGGTGACCTGTTCTGTGCCGACCTCAAATTCCTGGCCGACGGCCGGATCATCACCAACGGCGGGACGTCCTACTACCAGGAGCCCGGCATCCCGGGGCAGCCGAGCAGCGGCATCGTCGAGCTCAACGGGCTGAAGAACACAGCGATCTTCGATCCCCGCACCGACCGCTGGAGCCAGGTCGGGAAGATGAACTGGGCCCGCTGGTACCCGACGATGGTGACGCAGGCCGATGGGTCCATCCTCACCTTCGGCGGCGTCACCAAGCTGATAAAGCCGATCTACCCGAACCGCCCGGGCGACTCGTTCGCGAACGAACGGCACATCGAACGGTTCGACCCGAGCGGCGGCCGCTGGACTGATCTGCCGGACAGCGCCAAGAAGTCGTTCCCGCTGTTCCCACGCATGCACCTGCTGCCCGACGGACGGACGTTGTTCAACGCCGCGGGGCAGGTCTTCGACCCGATGGGCGGTTCCTGGGACGAGGCGACGTGGAACTTCACCTCGGTGTTCGACCCGAGGACGAACACCTGGAAGGACCTCGGGCTCAACGACTTCGCCGGTCTGCCGCTGGGTTTCCGGGGCACCGGCATCTCGGTGATGCTCATGCTCAAGCCCGGGGACACCGTCGCCCGGTTCCTCTCGCTGGGCGGCGTGCCCGGCACCACCCCGGGCGCCTACATCGGGCAGGCGGCCACGACGATCACCGAGGTCGACACCACCAACGACGGGTTCCGTTCGCACCGGTCGGGTGACCTGCACACGGCACGCTGGTTCACCGACGGCGTCATGCTGCCCACCGGCGGGGTCTGGATCGTCAACGGCGGCGACCGCGACCACCTGATCACCCCGGGCGTGGAGTTCGCGAACCTGACCAGCGAGCTCTACGACCCCGCGACCGGCAGATGGACGGTGACCCCGCCGCAGGCGCACGGCCGCTCCTACCACTCCACGGCCATGCTGCTGCCCGACGGGCGCGTACTGGTGGGCGGGCATGCCCCGGTCGGGACCCTTTACGGCCGGCCCACCGACATGCCCCACAAGACGTTCGGAACCTCGGTCTCCTACGCCGACCCGAGCTTCCAGATCTACAGCCCCCCGTACCTGTTCTGGGGCAGGCGCCCGGTGATCACCGGCGTCGACCCGCAGGTGAGGACCGGTCAGATCCTGAGCGTGAAGGTCGACAAGTCGACGGAGATCTCCAGCGTCCGCATACTGCGCAACACCTCGCTCACCCACTTGGTCGATGCCGACCAACGCAACGTGGAGTTGCAGATCGTCGGGCGGACGGCGGACGCGGTGCAGGTGCGGATCCCGGGGAACACCTATCTTCCGCCCGGGCCGTACCTGCTGTTCGCGCACCGCACGGTCGACCGCGGCGAGATCCCCTCGGTGGCCCGGCAGGTCTTCGTGGACGCACATCTGACCCCGAGTCAGGTGCATGAACTCACCCAACGGGCCGCCGCGCAGGCACGCGCGGAACTGGCCGGTTCCGCAGCGCCGGTCGGCACGGTTCAGGCCGCCGTGCCCGGCCCGGCCGAGGTCGCGGCTCCGGCCGGAGCAGCCACTCGCACCGTCGGGCGGCGCGGCGGCCGGAACACCGGCGGCCTGCGATGACCATCAGCACGTTCCGCCTACGCGGGACGCTGGTGGCGTTCGGTGTCCTGCTGGCGTGCATGCTTCCGGCGAGTCCGGCCGGTGCACACGGGGTGGACCCCTACCTGGTGCCGGTGCTCCACGCCGTGGATCCGAACCCGCCCGGCGTGGTGGTCCAGGTGCGGACGACGGCCGGCGAGCAAATGCTCGCCTCCAACAACCAACTGATGCCGCTGGAAGTGCTGGACCCGGCCGGAACGCCGTTCCTCCGGCTCTCCCGGGACGGGACATTCGGCAATGTCACCGACCCGTTCTTCCACCGCACCCTCAACCCGCCCGACGTCCCGGTGCGACTGCCCGCCGACGCCGTGGCGGGCGCCGCCCCACGCTGGACGCGGGTGGATCCGCAGGGCAACTGGGGTTGGTTCGAACCGCGGCTGCACCCGGTTCCGCCGGGCGTGGATTGGCGGGTGGACATGCGATTCGAGTCGCAGCCCGTCGTGGTGACCGGTGCTCTGGAGCATCCTGCGACGACCGGATCGTTCCTGGCCCAGCCGGCTCGCCGCACGGACGGTGTGCAGGTCGACATCGCGCAGGGCCGGCCGCCCGCAATGCTGCTCGTCGCGCCGGGCCGACGCGTCGTCGTCTCCGGCACCGGCGGGGTGCCGTTCCTCCGCCTTGATGCCGACGGAGTGTTCGCCAACCCACCGACTGCCGAGTTCGGGCAGAACCCGGACTGGGTCGCCCGACCGGTCGGGCCGGACGGTTGGGTCCGAGTGGGTGCCCCCGGGAGGGTCACCTGGCTCGACTCCCGCCTGGGCTACCCGGACCGGCAACCGCCGGCCGTCGTCGAACGCATGCACCGGACGATGGAACTGACGCACTGGCAGATACCCATGACCGTGGACGGACACCCCACCGCGCTGCGCGGCACGCTGTCCTGGGTACCTGCCGGCACGCCCCTGCCCACCCGATCGGCGGGGTCCGGCACTCCTCGGTTGCCACTGGTGTGCGGGGCCGCAGTACTGGCGGGCGCTTTCCTGCTCGTGCGCCGCTCCCGTCGAGCACACGTCGCACCGAGCACGCCGTCAACAGCCTGAGCGAGGCCCGATGTCGAGCAGCTCCTCGACGAAGCCACCGAATGTGCGATCGCGATCGATCAGGTGGACCTCGAGGATCCAGTGGCAGGCGACACCCGCGCGATCCGTGCGGCGCAGCGGCAGGTCGCACCCGGGCGCGATGTGCGTCTCCACCTCATCAGCACCGCTGCGCGCGTGCGGGAACTGGCCGACCTGATGCCCGGCGATGCGTCCGCCGAACTCCCAGCCGGCTTCCTGAGCCAATTCACAGACCCGGGCGTAGAGCTGCTCACCGGTGATGTCGTGGTGTTCGGCGAAGAATCGTTGTCCGGCTACCCAGACGCGATCGAGGTCCGCGCACAGCGCGTGCTTGGCCGGGTCGTCGCCGAGCACGAAGGTACGGCCGTAATCGGCCTCCCACACCTGTAAGACCGGGCCGAAGTCGAGGAAGACGATGTCATCCTCGCCGATCAGCCGGTCCGGCGGATGCTCGCGGTAGATCCGCAGCGTGTTCGGCCCGGCGCGAACAATCCGCTTGTGCCACCAGCGTTGCGTCCCGAACTCCTGCGCCGCGAGGTCACGGATGGCGTCGCTGGTCTCGCACTCGCCACGGCCGGGTCGGATGATCTGACGCCGCATCACCTCGGCGAACAACTGCTCGGCCATCCCCTGCGCAGCGACCAACCGCTCGATGCGGGACGCCTCGTCGCGCACCAGGTCGTCCGGCCCGGGAGTGGCAGGGTCCATCCGGGCAGATTAGCCCGCAGCGGTCATCCGGCGTCGACGAGTTCCCGCAGCGCGGTGATCATCCGTACTGGGTCGGTGCCCTCGACCGGCTCGACGAACAGGGAGGTGACCCCGGCCTCGCGGTAGGCGGCGATCCGTTCGGCCACATAGCCCTTCGGTCCGGTCAGGTGCAGACCGTCGACCAACTCGGCCGGCAGTGCCGCCGCGGCCTCCGCCTTCTTCCCGTCGAGGTAGAGGTCCTGAACGGTGCGGGCCTCATCGGCCCAGCCGTACTGGGTGCACACGGTGTTGTAGAAGTTCTTGCCCCGCGCACCCATGCCACCGACGTAGAGCGCGGCCTGCTTGCGCACCGCCTCCCGGGCGCGGTCGACCGGTGCGTCGTCGCCGATCGCGACCGGCCCGCCGGCCACCACCTGCAACGGCCCGAGTTCGGCGCTGCGCCTGGCCGTCCCGGCCCCCAACGCCTCCCCCCACACCGAATCGGCACGCTCGGCGATGAAGAACACCGGCATCCACCCGTCGGCGACCTCGGCGGTGGCCTCCACCGCCTTCGGCATCAGCGAGGCCCACCAGATCGGCACCGCCGAGCGCACCGGGTGGTTGATCAGCTTCAGTGGCTTGGCCAACCCCGTGCCCTGCCCGGCCGGCAGCGGAATGTGCAGCGCCTTGCCCTCGTACTGCAGCACCTCCCGCCGCAGCACCATCCGGACCACCTCGATGGTCTCCCGGATCCGCGCCAACGGGGTGTCGTACGGGACCCCGTGGAAGCCCTCGATCACCTGCGGGCCACTCGCGCCCAGACCGAGGATGAACCGGCCCTGGGAGACCGCGTCGCAACCGGCCGCCGTCATGCCCAGCAGCGCCGGGGTGCGGCTGTAGACGTTGAGCACCCCCGTGCCGATCTCGATCCGCGAGGTCAGCGCGGCCAACGCCCCGACCACGCTGACCGCGTCGAACGAGTACGCCTCGGGCACGAACACCTGGTCGAGCCCGGCGGCCTCCAGGGCCACCACCAACTCGGCACTGGTCTTCACGTCGCCCGCGTAGGGGACCAACATCGCCAGCTTCACAGCAGTTCCAGCCTTCGCCTCGGGAAAGCGCCGACGCTCACAGTACGGGTTCGTACCTGAGCCGAGGCAGGCGTGTTGGTCGATCGCGGCCGGACGACGCCGCGGGCCTACGGCTTGTGGTCGTCGCCGCCCTTGTGGTCGTCCCCGCCCTTGTTGTCGTCGCCGCGGTGCTCGCACTCCTCGCGGTGGTGGCGGCGGTACAGGAAGTGCTCGCAGCGGTCGTGCCGGTCGGCAACCGAGCCGGTGCCGGTCGGGGCGCTACCGGCGGCAGCACCTGCGGGTGCCGCGGACATTGCGATCACGAAGGCGGCGCTGACCGCAGTCGCGACGGGGAGGATCGAGCGCAAGGCAGACTCCACGAAGTGTCGGACGACCGTCGAAGAACGGCCGAGGCGTCTGGTGAGAAGGGCGCAGTGGGCCCCGGGTGAAAGCTGTACCGGGTCCAGTCGGTCCGGCGATCCGGCGATCGCGGGGCCAACAGGTGAATACTTCCCTGCGCCCTACGGCACCTCCAGCAGCGCCTGTTCGACGACCTCCGTCAACGCCGGATGGATGTAGAGCACGTCGCGGGCGATGGCGTCGACGGTCTGGTCGAAGGCCATCGCCTGCAGCAGTGGCTGGATGAGGATCGCCGCGGCAGGCCCGATGATGTGCGCGCCCAGCAAGGTCCGTCGGCGCGGGTCGACGACGAGCTTCACGAAGCTCGTGTGGTCCTCCAACGCCCAGCCGTAGGCGGTCCGCGAGTAGGCGCGCTGGGCGATCACGTGCTCGATGCCGCGCTCGCGGGCCGCTTGTTCGGTCAGCCCGGCCGCGGCGATCTGCGGTTCGCCGAACACCGCGTGCGGGACCACCTTGTGCTGCAGTCGTCGTGGAGCCTCGGGGTGGGCGACGTTGTGCGTGACGACCCGCCCCTCGGCATTGGCCATGTGCTTGAGCTGGAAGTGATTGGACGAGTCCCCGAACGCCCAGACGCCGGGCACCGCTGTCCGGAAGTACTCGTCGGCCACCAGGTGCCCATGCTGATCGACCTCCAGCCCGCCGGCCGCGGCGTCGACCAGGTCGGTGTTGGGCCGCCGCCCGGTTGCCACCAGCAGCATCTCGGCCTCGACAACCGTCTCCCCCGCGGCCGAACGCACCGTCGCAACCACACCGGGTCCGCCGGGGGCGACTCGAGTCACCTGCGCCTCGAGCAGCACCCGGAAACAGCGCGACGCGAGCTCGGTGTAGCGCGCCGAGACGGCCTCGTCCTCAGCCATCAGCAGCCGCGGCCCGCGCTGCACGATCGTCACCTGCGACCCGAAGGACTGCAGCACGTGCCCGAACTCGGCGGCGATGAACCCGCCGCCGATCACGATCACGGAAGCCGGCAACTGGGGCATCCGCATGACCGTGTCCGAGGTGTGGAACGGCACGGTGTCCAGGCCGGGGACGTCCGGGATCACCGGGCGGGCCCCGACCGCGATCACGACCCGGTCGGCGGTGAGCTGCTCCCCGTCGACCTCGAGGACGCGGGGGCCGACGAACCGCGCCGAGCTGGTGTAGACGTCGATGCCGTGGGCGCGCCGGTACTCCCTCGCCTGTTCGTGGATCGGGTCGATCCGGCTGAAGATCCGCTCGCGAACGGCCGGCCAGTCGACGCCGTCGAGCCGGGCGTGCACCCCGAGCCGGTGCGCCTCCTGCGCCGAGCGGGCGACATCGGCGGCCACCACGTACATCTTCGACGGGATGCAGCCGCGGTTCAGGCAGGTCCCGCCGAACCGGTCCGGCTCGACGATCGCGGTTCGCAGGTGGGCCAGCTCGGAGGTCAGGAACGTGTTCCCGCTGCCCGCGCCGAGCACGATCAGGTCATAGGTGCGCACGGGAGCGAAGCTATCCGCCCGCCGACGGCGGCGAAAATGGCGCGCCCCGGGAAAGCCCGTCTGGCACGCTGCGGTGGTGAACAGGGGGGCGTACCGCGGCGTGTGGGCGGTCGGGGCGGCACGGCGCGTGCTGATCCTCGGCACACTGATCCGCATCCCGTTGTGGGCGGGCAACGTCGTGCTCACCCTGCACTTGGTCGGCCACCTGCACCGGTCCTACGCCGAGGCCGGACTGGTCGTCACGGCCGCGACCGTGGCCCTGGCGGTCAGCGGCCCGTGGCGGGGGCGCCGGGTCGACCGGGTGGGGGTACGTCGAGCCGTGACGCCCTGTCTGGCAGTGCTCGCGGCCTGTTGGGCGATCGCCCCGTTCACCGGATATGCGGCGCTGATGGCGCTGGCCTTCCTCGCCGGCCTCTTCGCGGTGCCGGTGTTCTCCGTGGTCCGGCAGGCGTTGATGTGCGCGGTCCCGTCGGATCGGCGCCGGGCGGCGCTGTCGGTGGACTCGGTGCTGGTCGAGATCTCGTTCATGATCGGCCCGGCGTTGGGGGTGCTGCTGGCGACCACGTTGCCGACACCGTGGGCGCTGTTCATCTGCGAGTTCGCCTCGATCGCCGGCGGCATCGCGCTGTGGGCGCTGGACCCGCCGGTGACCGCCGAGGTGGTGGTCGCGGACGCGGGCCAGATCGCCGAGGCATTCCGGTCCCGGCAGATCGTCGGGGTGCTGGTCGTGAGCGCGGCCACGGTGCTGGTGCTGACCGGCACCGAGGTGTCCACGGTCGCGGCCCTGCGCGACTGGCGACAGGGCCCGTGGATCGGGGCGGAGCTCGCCGTCTGGGGTCTGGGATCGGCATTGGGCGGCCTGGTCTACGGGACGTTGCACCGGCCGATCCCGGTCGCGGTGCTGCTGGCCGCGCTCGGCGCGGTCACGCTGCCGATCGCGGCCGCACCCGGTCCGCTCACGCTCGGCGCCGCGCTGTTCGTGGCCGGGTCGTGTTGCGCGCCGACCATCACGGCCACCGTCGACACGCTGTCGCAGTTGGTGCCGGATCACGCCCGCGGTGAGGCCCTCGGTTGGCACGGGTCCGCGATGACCGCCGGCGGGGCGCTCGGCGCCCCGCTGACCGGCCTCGCGATCGACCGGTCGGGCTGGGAGGCGGGCTTCGTCGCGCCCGCGGCGCTCGGCCTGGTGGTGGCCGTGGCGCTCGTCCCGCTGCCGACCCTGATCCGACGTCCGCTACGGAACCCGACGTCCTGACGGCGGGGGAAGTTCCGCGGGTCTACAACCAGCCGGCGCGCTGCGCGATGCCGATGGCGTCGATGCGGTTGCGGGCGCCCAGCTTGGTCATCGTCCGCGACAGGTAGTTGCGCACGGTCCCCTCGGACAGGCACAGCCGTTGGGCGAGTTCGCGCACGGAACTGCCGTGGGCGGCGTGGCGCAGCAGTTCCAGTTCCCGTTCGGTCGGCGTGTGCGCGGACCGGGCACCGACCGGCATCGGACCGGCGACGTGGACGCGTTCGCCGGCCGCGACCCGGCGGACCGCGTCGAGCAGGGCGGACGGTCCGGCATGCTTGCTGACCAGGCCGTGCGCCGCGTCGGCGAGCAGGCGCAGCAGATCCGGCGCCGGCCGACCGGCGGACAGCGCGATGACCCGGCACTCCGGGGCGATCCGGCCCAGCAAGGTGCACAGGCCGACGACCTCGCGCCCCGGGGCGTCGAGGTCGAGCAGCACGATGTCGGCGTCGGTGCACGCCACGGCCGCGACGAGTTCGTCGTCGGTCAGCGGGCTCCCGACGACGTCCATGTCAGGTTCGGTCGAGAGCAGGCAGGTCAGGGCCGCGGAGTGCAGTGCCTTCGGTTCGGTGACGACCACCCGGATGACCCGCCGCACCGTGGTCGGGCGACCGACCGCGTTCCGCGACTCCAACATGTGCGGGGTCGAGGGCGCGGGAACTCGCGCGTCCCGGTCGGTGTGGTCGGAAGAAGGGGGCACGCACCGGAATGTGAAGCATCCGGAAGCGCCCCACCATTGACGCTTGTCACCAGTTTTTGTTGATCATCTCCGCGGCCCGCCCGCGATGATCCACTGGTCCGGACCCGGGCACGCGCAACGCCTGGGCGCGGAACTCCGACGGCAGACACCCGTATCGGGCTCTGAACAGGCGATTCAGGTGTGAAAGGTCGCAGAAACCCCACCGGGTTGCGATGTCGGTGAGGGTGCGATCCGCGGCGCCGGCGGCCAACTCGCGGGCCGCCGCCGCGAGCCGAAGTCGCATCACGGTCTGCGCGAAGGTGTGCTCATTGTCCTCATAGAGGTTGTGAAGTTTGCGCGTCGAGATCCGGCAACGTTGAGCCACTGCGGAAACAGAAAGGTCGCCGTCGCGCAGGTTCGCCGCCAGATATCGGTTCACCGAGGCCCGCAGCGCCGCGTCCATCTCGGTGCGTCGGGACATCACCGGACGGGCGTCGCTGTCCGCGGCAGCGGCCAGCAGCGACAGGAACGCGCTCTCGGCCGCGGCCGCCGCAGGCCTGTCGAAGGACTCGATGTCGCGCCAGACGGCGGTCATCGTTCCGGTGACCAGATCGGCGAGGCCGGCGCCCGCGTGCGTCACCGCAGTGAACCCGCCGGGGTCGGCCAGCATGGGCACCAACCGCGACCGCGGCACCCGGAACGAGATGACCTGCCAGTCGCCGCGTTCGTCGCCGACCAGGTCCAACCGGTAGGGCTCGGTGGTGTCGAACATCGCGAATCCGCCCGGCGGGATGCGACAGGTCCGGTCCGCCTGCAGGCCCACGCAGACACCGCGGACCTGGAGGTGCACAAAGACGTCGTCGGCGACCGTGCGTCGCAACTCGGCCGGGCCGTGGGTCAGCGACTGGGTCCGGGAGCAGACCTCGGCACAGTGCGTGGTCATGAGCTCCGCCGAGCGCGCCCACCCGGCGTGGCCCTGCTCGGTCGGTTCTCCCCCACGGTGCTCGGGTTTGCGTTCGGCGGCGAGTGGCGTGCAGACCTGGCAGATGACCTCACGCCAGTAGCTGAACTGCTCGGCGACCGGCTTGTCGGCCGACGTCAGATAACGCACGGCGCAACCTCCTGCGACTCGGCGGCCAGCGTATTCGAGGCCGGCGCGTCGTGCACGCCGGTGCCGGCGCCGCTGCGGACAGGTTCAAGTCACGGGCGCCGGCAGTCACCGAGACTGCGCACGATGGCAGACGACGTCGATCCCGAACTGCGGCTGCGGCAGCTCCGGAGCAGGTGCCGGACGTTCGCTGCCGACGTGCTGCGCGGCGTCGACGCCGCCGCCTGCGCCCTGCCCACACCCGAGGAGCGATTCGCCGCGACCCGGCCCGCCTACGAACACCTGATCCGCGAAGGATTCCTGCGCGCCGCTCTGCCGGTCGCGGTCGGCGGCGACAACCACGGCTGGACCGAGACGGCAGTGCTCGCCGAGGAGCTGTACTGCGGCAGCACCAACGTCGCGATGACGCTGTTCGGCACCGTGCTGGGCCTGCAACCGATCGTGGCGGCGGGCACCGACGACCAACGCACCCGACTGCTCGCCCCGTTCCTGGCCGGCACCGGGGCGCCGCTGGCCGCGTTCTGCTCCAGCGAACCCGGCGGCAGCGCGAACCCGGCCGCGCCGCCGCCCGGCGACGGGGTGCGCACCCGCGCCGAGCGCACTGCCGGCGGCTGGGTGATCGACGGGCGCAAGAAGTGGGTGTCCTGCGCGACCGGCTGGGACAGCACCGGCGCCGACGTCCTCACTGTGCTGTGCCGCACCGAGGTGGACGCGCCGCCGGCCGCGTCGATGTCGATCATCGCGGTTGAGCGTCCGGTGCCCGGGCTGGCGCTGGACCGCGTCATCTCCTCCGTCGGCTTCCGGGCCCACCTCCTGCCGGAGTTCTCGCTGAACCAGGTGTCCGCACCGCAGGACAACCTGATCGGTGCCGCGGGCGCCGGGTTGCCGATCGCCGGCGCGGCCTTCGTCGGCGCATCGGCCTTGGTCGGCATGATGGCCGTCGCGTTGCTGCGCACGGCCTTCGACCACGCCTGGCGATTCGCGGCGACGGAAAGTCGCGGCGGCGTCGGGCCGATCCTCGACCACCAGGCCGTCGGCTACGGCCTGGTCGACGCCAAGACGAGCATCGAGGCCGTCCGCGCGCTGAGCCTGAGGGCCTGCTGGGCGCTGGACACCGGCCGGCCCGCGGCGGGTGAACTGGCCGCGCACGCCAAGGTGTTCGGCTCCGAGACGGCGGTCCGGGTCATCACCGACCTGATGCGACTGGTCGGGGTGGACAGCTACGACACCCGCGACCCGCTCGGCAACCTGCTGCAGGACGCGCTGGCGCTGCCGCTGTTCGGTGGCGGCAACGTCGGCGTGCGCCGTCGCGGCCTGCACGCCGTCCTGCAACGGCCCGACTGGGACCCACGCTCCACCGCGGAATGAGGAAAAACCCTTGGCACAGCGCACAATCATCGTCACCGGCGCCTCCAGCGGCATCGGACTGGCCATCGCGCAGGCCTATCTGCAGCGCGGCGACAACGTTGTCGGCAACGCCCGCACGATCGAACGCCTGGCGGCCGCGGCAGCCGCTGTCGGGGACCCGAAGAACTTCCTGCTCGTGCCCGGCGACATCGGCCGGCCGGAGACCGCGCACACGTTGTTCGAGCGCGCGACCGTGGAGTTCGGGACAGTCGACATCCTCGTCGCCAACGCGGGGATCTTCATCGCCAAGCCCACGGTGGACCTGACCGAGCAGGACGTCGACGCACTGGTGGACACCAACCTGAAGGGGTTCTTCTACCCGGCGCAGGCCGCCGCGCGGCACATGAGCGCCAACGGCTCCGGCCACATCGTCGCCATCTCCGCCTGCATCGCAATCCAACCCAGCGCGAAGTTGCCCGCGCTGATGTCGGTCATGGTCAAGGGCGGCATCAACGCCGCGGTCCGGGCGTTGGCGGTGGAACTGGCTGCCTCCGGCGTCCAGGTCAACGCGGTTGCCCCCGGGATCATCGACACCCCGTTGCTCCCCCGCGACGAGGCGACCTGGGAGTTCCTGCGGACCCTCGCCCCGTCGGGCCGGACCGGCCTCCCGCACGACGTCGTGGACGCTGTCCTGTACCTGACCGGATCGGACTACGTCACCGGCTCCATCATGACCGTCGACGGCGGATCCACCGCCGGGACCTGGTAGCCGATCGCGGGCGGGCGATACTGAGGCACGCACTCGCCGTGCCGCCCGAACCCGTTTCCGCGCACCGAGGAGACCGACGTGACGACCTCCGAGATCCAGCAGTCGACCGGCGCGGTCCAGGAGCAGCAGGCGCTGGATTTCTTCGCCGCCTGGGGCCGGTCCTTCGACGAGTGCTGCAAGTCCTTCGAGGACCTGTTCACCGAGAACACCCGCTGGGACCAGCGACCGGTCCCGGTCCTGACCGGCCCGCGACAGGCGATCCGGTTCCTCAAGTTCGCCCGGGTCACGATGGGGCTGAACACCATCGAGGTGGAGATCCGGCGCATCGTCTCGAACCGCGACGTGGTGCTCGTCGAGCGGGTCGACCGGCTGCGGCGCCGCGACGGCAGCCTGATCGTCGCCGCCCCGGTCGTCGGCGTGCTCACCTTCTCCGGCGGCGAACTGACCCACTGGCGCGAGTACTTTGACTCGGCCGAGTTCGTGGCCCGCTCACTGATCAACCTGGCCGGACACGGCGCCGGCCGGCTGGTCAGGAAGCTGCGCCGATAGGGCGCACGCGCGCCACTCGATGACCTTCGAATTGGTCGAGTCCGACAGCCACGCGGCTCAGTGGTTTTTTTCGGTTCGGCTGTGGTTGCTGTTCAGAGGGCCTATAGGAGAGTGCGGGTTCGGACCGTAACCACTGTGCAGGTCCGTTGCACTTCGGTCACCGGTTCCCGAGTCCGGTACCCCTGATCGCGGTAACCAACTACGGCGCCCGGCCACGGGTTCTTCGATCCGGATCCAGCGCGCGGCAAGGGCCGTCGGGGCCGCGACCCCGGCCGGGCGGCCCAACCGCGGCGCGCTGAATCCGGGTTCCGTAACGGCGAGCAACCAAGACCGCGGCGTCGCTCGACACCCGCCCCGACCATCGAAAACTAAGTTGGGGAAAACGCTAATTTCCCTTGCAGAGATGGGAAAACTCGACGAGAATAGTCTCATGTCGAACACCGGTTCGAACCAGGTCATGTCGGTCGAGGAGGCCTGGACTGGTTCGCGGCCACCGCGGGCGAGACCACCGGGACCGGCGCGGTCACCGACGGCACCGACGTGCTGGCCCGCATCGGGGTACTGGAACGGCAGATCGCGATGGTCCAGGGCGAGCAGGTCCTGGCCATGGCCGAATGGGTCGCGGACTCCCTGGACCGGCACGAGGCGGAGCGCCCCGCCTGGGTCGACCCGCAGACCTGGGAGCAGTCCCAGGAGTTGGACTTCGCCGAGCGTTCGGCCTACGCCGAGGTCGCCCTGGAGTTGGGCCTGGCCGACCGGACCAGTGATCACCGGGTCCACGTCGCGGTCGAGTTGACCCGGCGCCTGCCCGCCTCCGTGGCGGCGGTGTGCGCCGGGCGGATCACCCTGGCCAAGGCCCGGGTGATCCTGGAGGAGACCGCCGAGCTCGACGCCGAACTGCTCGAGGGCGTGGAGGCCGGGGTGCTGGGCAAGGCCGAGGGACTGACCCCGGCGAACCTGCGCCGGGCCACCCGCCGCGCCGTGGCCCGCCTCGACGCCAATGCGGTCGCCAAACGCCGCGCCAAGGCCATCGCGCAACGCTCGGTGAAGATGTGGGAGATCGGGGACGGGATGTCCGCCCTGGAAGCCACCCTGCCCACCCCGGTCGCACAGGCCGCCTTCGCAGTCATCGACGCCACCGCCCACCAAGCCATCACCCCCGGCGATGAGCGCAGCATCGACGCGGCCCGCGCCGACGCCCTGGTCGACCTGTCTGCTTCCCGCCCGACATGGCACCGCGGATCAGCTACCAGATCCAGGTCATCTCCACCGACCCCGACCTGAACGCCGACCCCACCCGCCGCCTCCCCACCGCGGCCCAGGCCCGCTAGGTGAAAGCCCGCGACCAGCACCGCGCGCACCCCGGTTGCCGGGCCACCCGCACCGAGCACGACCACACCACCGCCCACACCACCGGCGGACCGACCCTGACCAAGAACCTCGCACTGCGCTGCCCCAAACACCACCGCATCAAGCACCTACCCGGCTGGAGCGCCACCCAGGACCCCGACGGCATCGACCCGCCCACCGAGCGAGTTCTCCCGCCGCGTCCTGCGATCCCGGCACCCGACGAGAGCCCGCCTTTCTGATCAGTACACGTCGCGGACGTAGCGTCGTTCGGCGGTGAGTTTCCGGACGAACAGGTCGGCCTCGGCCTGGGCGAGATGGCCGTGCGTGGCGACGATCGAGCGCAGGGTGGCGTCGACGTCCTTGGCCATCCGGGTGGCGTCGCCGCAGACGTAGAGGTGCGCGCCGGCGCGCAGCCAGGACCAGAGCTTGGCGCCGTGCTCCCGCATCCGGTCCTGCACGTAGACCTTGGCGCGTTGGTCGCGGGAGAACGCAAGGTCGAGGTCGGTGAGCACGCCGTCGTGGTTCAGCGTCGTCAGCTCGTCCTGGTAGTAGAAATCGGTCGCGCGGTGCTGTTCGCCGAAGAACAACCAGTTCGGTGCGCGGTCGCCGCGGGCACGTCGTTCCTGGAGGAATCCGAGGAACGGTCCGACGCCGGTGCCGGGCCCGATCAGCACCGCGGGCACGGCGGGATCGTCCGGTGGCCGGAAGTGCGGTGCGGGCGCCACGCGCACCGGGACGGTCGAGCCGATGGGTGCATCGGCCAGGTGGGTGGAGCAGATTCCCTTACGGGCGTGCCCGGTCGGGCTGCCGTACCGGATGACCGAGACGGTCAGGCGCACCCGGTTGGGATCGGTCAGCGGGCTCGACGAGATCGAGTACTGCCGGGGTGCCAGCCTCCGTAACACGTCGGCCCATTCCTGCGGATCGGCGTCCACCGGATGCTCGGCGACCAGGTCGACGGCCTGACGGCCCCAGGACCACTTCGCGAGGCTGATCTCGTTGTCCGGGCGCAGTAGGGTACGGAGTTCGCTGCTGCCGTTGCGGTCGGCGACGAAACGCAGCAGCGCCGGGGTGATCCGGGTGATGTCCAGCTGTTCGCTCAGGGCGCCCCCGAGGCTGACGGCCGACCCTGCGAGTTCGATCTGGGAGTCGCCGTCCAGCCCGGTGGCGGTGAGGAATTCCTCGACCAGTTCGGGGCAGTTGCGGGCGGTCACGCTCAGGGCGTCGCCGACCTGATAGGTCAGTCCGGTGCCGGTCAGGTCCAGGACGAACTCCCGGACTTCCTTCTCCGCCCCAGGCCCGCTCAGCAGCCGGTTCTCGACCAGCGCCGCCGGGCGGGTGCTCCGGCCCGCGGCCGGTCGGCGCGCCGGAGGAGCCGCGGTGCTGGTCGCGGCCAGCGCCGCGATGACCTCCTCGAGCCAGGCGCCGGCGGGGCGGTCGTAGTCAGGTTCGCAGTCCACACGGGGAATCAGCGGTTGCGCGCCGAGCTGGGCCAGGCGGGTGTCGAGGCGCCGGCCGTGGCCGCAGAAGTCGTGGTAGTTCGAGTCGCCGAGCGCGAGTACGGCGTAGCGGGAGCCGGCCAGCCGGTTCGGTGCGGCATCGGCCAGCGACTGCCAGAACTGCTCGCCGTTGTCGGGGGATTCCCCGTCGCCGAAGGTGCTGCTGATCACCAGCAGGTCGACGTCGGCCGGAAGGTCGTCGACCGTGCAGTCGGACATGCAGACCACCGCCGGGCGGTGCCCGGCATCGGTCAGCCGATCGACCGCGGCCCCGGTGGCGAACTCCTCGGCGTTACCGGTCTGGGAGGCCCACAGGACGACCAGCCGGCGGGTCGGGACCGGCGGGGTATTCGGTGACGGGCCGTCGAAACCGGCCGGCTCCCCGGGGTGGCCGGCGGGAGCCGTCGGTCCGCGCGGGCCCGGCACGCGGGAGTACATGCCGGCCAGCACGCCGTTCACCCACAAAGCGTGGTCGGGGTGGAACGGGGCATCCGGCGGTAGGACCGGTACCGCCCCCTCCAGCGGGGTGGCCGCGACGCCGAGCAGGAAACCGGCTAGGAACTTACGTTCGTGCTCGGCCAGCACGGGCGGCGTTTCCGAGGTGATGCCGAAAACCGTGGCAGGCACAGGGATCTGAGGCGCGGACGCCGGTGCTTCGCCCCCGGAGGGCGCAGCGGGAATCGGGGCGGAAACCTTGGTGAGCCGCACGGCGCAGACCTTGAACTCGGGTTGGAACGACAGTGGATCGACGGCGTCGCTGGTGACGGCGTTGACGGTTAGGTATTCCCCGTAGCGGTCGTTCCAGTGGAACGGGGCGAACGCGGAGCCTTCCCGGACGCGGTCGGTGACCACAGCGGGCAGCACGGCGCGGCCCCGGCGGGACTCGATCTCGACCTGATCGCCGGAACGGATCTCCAGGCCGGCGGCGTCGGCGGGGTGGATCTCCACGAACGGCCCGGGGTCGAGCTTGTTCAGCTTCGCGATCGTCCCGGTCTTGGTCAGCGTGTGCCACTGGTGCGGCACCCGACCGGTGTTGAGCACGAACGGGTGGGCCTCGTCGGGTAGTTCGGCCGGCGAGACGTGCGGCCGGGGGTGGAAGACCGCTCGGCCGTCGGCGGTCGGGAACCACAACCGCGGGACGGTGCCGTCCGGGCAGATCCCCAGCTCCTGGCTCACTCCGTCGTTGAGGTAGCGGATCGGGTTGCGCACCGGCCCGCTCGGTGCGGCCGGCCACTGCACGGGCGTCTCGCGCAGTTGCTCGTAGGTGGCCCCGCGCAGGTCGTAACCCGTCCTCGGATTCCAGAACCGGCGGATCTCCTCGAAGACCTCCTCGGCGCCGGTGTAGGTGAAGGCCTCGGCGAAGCCCAGTTCGCAGGCGACACGAGCGATGACCTGCCAGTCCGGCAGGGCCTGGCCCGGCGGGGGGAGTAGCGCGGGCACCAACGTGAGGCAGCGCTCGGAGTTGACCATGACGCCGTCGCTCTCGACCCACATGGCGGCCGGCAGGACGACGTCGGCGTAGTCGTTGGTCTCGGTCGCGGCAAACACGTCCTGCGTGATCACCAGTTCGGCGGCCTCCAGGCCGGCCAGGACGGTGCTGCGATTTGCCACCGTGGCAACGGGATTCGTGCCGATGATCCAGCAGGCCTTGACCTGGCCGTCCGCCATCCGGGAGAAGAGGTCGATCGTGCCGGCGCCCACCTCGGTGCGCAGCGTGCCCGCCGGCAGCCCCCACAGGTCCTCGACGAAGGCGCGGTCCTCGGCGACCAGGACCGAGCGTTGCCCGGGAAGTCCGGGACCGAGGTAGCCCATCTCCCGGCCGCCCATGGCGTTCGGCTGCCCGGTGAGGGAGAACGGGCCGCTGCCCGGTCGGCAGATCGCCCCGGTGGCCAGGTGCAGGTTTACCAACGCGTTGGTGTTCCAGGTGCCCTGGACGCTCTGGTTCAGCCCCATCGTCCAGCAGCTCATCCAATTCACCGCCGAGCCGATCCACTGCGCCGCGAGCCGCAGATCCGCCTCGGCCAGACCGGTGAGCTGCGCCACGACCTCCGGCGGGTAGTCGGCCAGCAACTCCGGCATCAGCTCCCAACCGGTGGTGAACTCGCCGATGAATTCGGTGTCCACGGCGTTGTCGTCCACGAGCAGTCTCAGCAAGCCGTTGAGAAGTGCCAGATCGGTGCCGGGCGCGATCTGCAGGAACAGGTCGGCCTTCGCGGCGGTCGCGGTGCGCCGCGGGTCGACGACGATCAGCTTCGCCCCGGCCCTGACGCGGTCCATCATCCGCAGGAACAGGACCGGGTGGCAGTCGGCCATGTTGGCCCCGACGACCAGGAACACGTCCGCGTGGTCGAAGTCGTCGTACGAGCCGGGTGGGCCGTCCGCGCCGAGCGACAGCATGTAGCCGGTGGCGGCCGAAGCCATGCACAGACGGGAGTTCGACTCGATCTGGTTGGTCCCGACGAAACCCTTGGCCAGCTTGTTTGCCAGGTACTGCGCCTCCAGCGACATCTGCCCGGAGACGTAGAAGGACAGGGCGTCCGGGCCGTGCCGGTCGAGCAGGTCGCGCAACCCGTGTGCGGTCCGGGTGATCGCCTCGTCGACCGAGAGGGCGACGGGTCCGCTGCCACGCTCGGGACGGAACAGTGCGGTCTCCAGTCGCCCGGCCGCGTCGAACAGCTCGCCGCTGGTCGCGCCCTTGGTGCACAACCGGCCGCGGTTGGAGGGATGGGCCGGGTCGCCCGAGGCACGGATCGGCGCGGTCCGACCGGAGCGTTCGTCGGTCAGGTCCAGCACCACGCCGCAGCCCACGCCGCAGTAGGTGCAGACGGTCCGTGCCTGACGGACATCGGTTGTGCAGTCCACCCCAGAAATGTCGCGGCGTGACATTCTGCGGCTGTAGCGGTTCCGTTTCCGACAGATGACCGCACGTGCACCTCGGCCCGTCGGCCGCCGATTTCGGTCAGTCGCCGACCGCGTCCAGCAATGGGGCCAGCCGGCCGAGTTCGGCCTTGTGCAGGCTCGAGAGGGCCTCGATCCGGCGGGCTCCCTCGGGGGTCAGCGCCAGCCGGACCACTCGGGCGTCGGCCGTGTCGCGGCGTCGCTCGAGCAGACCGAGTTCCTGCACCCGGTTGGCCAGTCCGACCGCGGCATGCTGGCGAATGAGCAGGTAGGCGGCCGCTTCGCCGATCGTCGGGCCGCGGCGGTCGTGGTGTCCGCGCACGGCGAGCATCAGCTGGTGCTGGGCCGGGGTGAGCCCTTGCTCGGCCGCGCGTGTCGCACTCCAGGCGAGGAACTCGCGCAATCCGGTGCGGAACGCCAACAGCCGGGCGTAGTCCTCCTCGCGCACTGCATCGTCCACGGCGCCGATCATCCCGACCGCCTCGACCGAACAGTCACACGGGTGCCGCCCGGCGCTCTTTCGCCCGGGCGCGCGACCACCCGCCGGCGTTCGCTGTGCGGCTGGTTTCAACCGGGGGAAACAAAGGACACATGGTTGCGCAACACCGTCCGGCGACGCTGCGTCATTGCCGTCGTTTGCCGAGGAGACCAGTGCCCGTAGCCGCGCCGCCGCAATTCACCCCCCTGATCGCCCGGCGTCGTCCACGGATAACCGACTGGAACCCCGAGGACCAGGAGTTCTGGGAGAGCACCGGCGCACGGATCGCCCGCCGCAACATGATCTGCTCGGTGTTCACCGAGCACATCGGCTTCGCGGTCTGGACGATGTGGTCGACGCTGATCCTGTTCCTCGGCCCGCAGTACGGTCTGACGCCGGATCAGAAATTCACGCTGGTCTCGATCCCGGCCGGGGTGGGTGCCGCGCTGCGGGTTCCGTACTCGCTGGCGGTCGCCCGGTTCGGCGGGCGGGACTGGACCATCGTCTCGGCCTCGTTGTTGTTGCTGCCGACGATCACCGCAGCGGTCCTGCTGCGACCGGGTATCGGCTACGGGACGTTGCTGATGCTCGTGACCGTGGCCGGCGTGGGTGGCGGCAACTTCGCCTCGTCGATGTCGAACATCAACTCGTTCTACCCGGAGCGGTTGAAGGGTCTGGCGCTGGGAATCAACGCTGCCGGCGGCAACCTGGGCGTGGCAGTGGTTCAACTGCTCGGCCTGCTGGTGCTCGCCACGGCCGGCGCGACCCATCCGCGCGTGCTGGTCGGTGTGCTGATCCCGTTGATCGTGGTCGCTGCGCTTGTCTGCGCGGTGAGGATGGACAATCTCGCCACCGCCCACAACGAGAAGCGTGCGTTGCGCGAGGCCTGCGCCGAGCCGCAGACCTGGGTAATCTCGCTGCTCTACATCGGGACGTTCGGCTCGTTCATCGGTTTCGGCTTCGCCTTCGGGCAGGTGCTCCTGGTCCAGTTCCCTGAGCACTTCAGCCACGTCGTCATGGTCAAGGGCGTGGCCAGGACGATGCCGGACCCGGTGAAGGCCGCCTACCTGACATTCCTGGGTCCACTGGTCGGCTCGGTCGCCCGGCCGTTGGGTGGCTGGTTGGCCGACCGCCGCAGCGGGGCGGTGATCACGTTCTGGACGTTCGTCGGGATGATCGCCGCGGCAGTTCTGGTACTGCAGGCCTCGCACCAGAAATCGCTGCCGTTGTTCCTGGCCGGCTTCATCTGCCTGTTCGTCGCCTCCGGGTTGGGCAACGGATCGACCTACAAGATGATCCCGGTGTTGTTCCGGGACCGCGCGGCCGCGGCCGTCGCCGCAGGGGCCGACCCGGAGCAGGCCCGGGCCCAGGCCCGGCGCCGCACCGGCGCCGTCATCGGCATCGCGGGTGCCATCGGGGCGGCCGGCGGTGTGGCCGTCAACATCTCCTTCCGGCAGTCGTTCCTGAAACAGCACAACGGCAACGGCGCGTATGTGGCGTTCGCGCTGTTCTACGTGCTGTGCGCGGTGATCACCTGGGCGGTGTACCTGCGCCCGCACCGGGCTGCGGCAGCGCCGGTCGCAGCCGTCGGCCGAACCGCGACCGCGGACCTGCTCGGGTTCGGTGCTCTGGCCGGTGCGATCGATGCTGCGGGCGTCCCGGTCCGTGTGGCGACGATCACGCTGCTGGACGCGTACGGGCAGGAGGTGGTCCGCACCCGATCGGCCGACGACGGCTCCTACGCCTTCGGCGACCTCTGCGCCGGCCGCTATCTTCTCGTCTGCGGCACCGCCGGCGTCTGGGAACCGGTCACCACGTTGGTCGACGTCACCCCCGGGGCCACCACCGGACTTCCCCTTCGCCTGCGCGAGGTGGTGGCCGACGACGACCCGATCTCGGAGATACTCGGGACGGTCTGCGCTGTCGGGTTGCCGGTGGCCTCGGCGCTGGTCACTATCCTGGACGACACCGGGGCCGTGCTGGCCCGCGGCTGGACCGACGATGCCGGTCGGTACCGGGTGGGCCCGACCCGGGGCGGCCCGGTGACCGTGACGGTAGCTGTGCAGGGGCGCACGCCCGCGGCCCGCGCGCTGCACCTCCCGGCCGGCGCGCTCGTGCACGACCTGGACCTCGACGCCTGAGCTGACGGCGGGTCAGTTGAGCCCGAGCGGGGCGTAGGCGCCGTCGAGAAACAACTCGACGTGGGCCTGGCCGTCGTGCTGCGGTAAGGGCTCAGCACGGTCGACCACCGGTCAATGTCTGGTTGTAAATAGTCTAGTACTTGACTAATGTCTCCGACGGGAGGCGCCATGACGACGGTCGGCTCGCAGTTGGACAACCGGACCTTGCTTCACATGTACCGGTTGATGCGCACGATCACCACGACCGGCGACCGGGCGGCCGAAGAGGTGAAGTCCGGCGCCCTGGCCTCCGCCTTCTACCCGGTGCGTGGTCTGGAAGGCGTCTGCGCCGCTCTCGGTGCCGCAATGCGGGTCGAGGACAAACTGGTGTCCACCTACCGCTCGCTGGGCGACGCCGTGGCCAAGGGCACCTCGTTGCGCGGCATCCTCGCCGAGGTCTACGGCCGCGCCGACGGCCTGTGCGGTGGCAAGGGCGGGCCGATGCACCTGCACGACCAGGACGTCGGTTACGTGACCAGCACCGGGGTCGTCGGCGCAGGCTTGCCGATTGCCGTCGGTCTGGGCATCGCCGCGCAACTCGACGGCGCGCAGCGCGCGGTCGTCACGACCTTCGGCGACGGGGCCACCTCGATCGGGGCCTTCCACGAGGCGATGAACATGGCCGGGCTCTGGAAGTTGCCGGTCGTGTTCGTCTGTCAGAACAACCAGTGGGGCGAGCACACCCCGATCGTCGAATACGCCGCCTCGACCGACCTGGCCGGCCGAGCGACCGCTTACGCGATGGCGACGGTGGCGGTCGACGGCTTCGACCCGATCGCCACCTATCGCGTCCTGGACGAGGCCTGCGCCCGCGCCCGGTCCGGTGGCGGACCCACGTTCGTGGAGTGCCGCACGTATCGGCTGACCGGGCACAGCGGGTCCGCGGACTACGGCTACATGCCGGCCGACGAACTCGCCGCGGCGTTGGCGCGCGACCCGGCGCCGAACTTCCGGGCCTGGCTGATCGAGTCCGGTCAGGCCGACGAGTCGGTGCTCGCCGAGGTCGACGCGGAGGTCGACGCGGAGGTCGCCGACGCGTTCGCGTTCGCCCAGGCCAGTCCGCAACCGGCGCCGGATCAGCGGTATCGGCACGTGTTCGCCGACGCGACGCACATCCCGGCCCAGGGGGAATCGTGACAGTCACGGAGCCGGCCGAGACCATGACCATGGTCCAGGCGATGAACGCCGCACTCGACCTGGCGATGGCGCAGGACGAGAAGGTCATCCTGCTGGGGGAGGACATCGCCGACCCCATCGGCGGGGTGCTCAAGGTGACCAAGGGCCTGTCCACGAAGTACGGGACCGCGCGGGTGCGGGCCACCCCGATCGCGGAGACCGGCATCGTCGGTGCCGCGGTCGGCGCTGCGCTCGGCGGTTACCGCCCCGTCGCCGAGATCATGTTCATGGACTTCCTGACGGTCTGCCTGGACCAGATCGTCAACCACGCCGCGAAACTGCGGTACATGTCCGGCGGGCACACCCCGGTCCCGTTGACGATCCGCACCGCCGTCGGCACCCAACGATTCGGTGCCCAGCACTGCCAGAACCTCGAGGCCTGGTTCATGCACGTGCCCGGGATGAAGGTGGTCGTGCCCTCGAACCCGGCCGATGCCAAGGGCCTGCTCGCGGCGTGCATCGCCGACGACGACCCCTGCCTCTACGTCGAGCACATCGGATTGGCGTTCACCGAGAAGGGCGAGGTGCCGCCGGGTCGCCACGTCGTCCCGCTCGGGTCGGCACACACCGTGCGGGCCGGCACCGACGTCACGGTGATCACCTACGGCATGCAGGTCCGCAACGCGGTTACCGCTGCCGATTCCCTCGCCGAGCAGGGAATCTCGGTCGAGGTGATCGACCTACGCAGCCTGGTTCCGTTGGACCTCGACACGATCCTCGCCTCCGCGGAGCGCACCCGGCGGGCCGTCATCGTGCACGACGCGCACACCTTCTGCGGACCCGGCGCGGAGTTGGCCGCCCGGATCAATGAGGAACTGTTCGGCGAACTGCTGGCTCCGGTGCTGCGGGTCGGCGCCGGGTACTCCCCGGTCCCGTTCAGCACCGCGTTGGAGTTCCACCCGACCCCGGACCGCATCCGGGCCGCGGTGCTGGCCACCGTCGGTCGCTGACCCGCGTAGAAAGGCAGGCCCATGTCCGTCGCCCTGGTGACCGGTGCCGCCCGCGGGATCGGGCGTGCCACCGCGGTCCGACTGGTCGCGGCCGGGCACGAGGTGATCGTCGTCGACCTCGATGCCCCGGCGCTGGAGGCCACCGCCGCCGAGATCGGCGCGAAGGCGATCGCGCTCGACGTCACCGACGAGACCGCGGTGCGCACGCTGGCCGAAGCGGTGCCGACCCTCGACGTACTGGTCAACAACGCCGGGATCTACCGGCGCGGAACCCTGGACACGCAGACCGTCGCGGACTACCGGTTGGTCTTCGACGTCAACGTGCTCGGTCCGATGCTGATGACCCGTCACCTCGCTGACGCGTTGGCGGTCGACGGCGGCGGGGCCGTGGTCAACGTCTCGTCGATGTCGGGGATCGTGCCGGTGCCGGGCACCGGGGTGTACTCGATGTCCAAGGCCGCACTGATCTCGTTCACCGAACTGGCCGCGCTGGAGTACGCCCCGCGTGGCATCCGGGTCAACGCGGTCGCGCCCGGGCGGATCAGCACCGAGATGACCGCGGACCGGCAGGGCGACCCGGCGCGGGAGGCACGCACGAATGCCCTGATCCCGTTGGGCCGCAGCGGCACCGCCGAGGACGTGGCCGACGCGATCTGGCTGCTGGCCTCGCCCGCGGCCGGCTACGTGACCGGTCAGGTGGTGCGGGTCGACGGCGGGCTCACCCTCGGCACGTTGTCCTACTTCCAGGCCGCACAGAACGGCTGAGTCGGCTCAGGCCTGCGCGCCCGCGTGGGCGGCGCGCATCGCGCGTTTGTCGATCTTGCCGACCGGCGTGCGCGCCAAGGCCTCGACGAAACGCAGGCTGCGTGGGCACTTGTAGAGCGTGAGGTTGCTCCGGCAGAAGGCCAGCAGTTCCTCGGCGTCCGGGTTCGGCACCGCCGGGACGACCAACGCCAGCAGGACCTCTCCGAGGTCCGCGTGCGCGACCCCGATGCAGGCGACCTCGGTCACCGCGGGATGGGTGCCCAGGACCTGTTCGGCCTCCGACGGATAGATGTTCACCCCGCCGCTGACCACCAGATCCGAGGCCCGGTCGGTGATCCAGACGTAGCCCTCGGCGTCCATCCGACCGATCTCGCCGAGGGTGAACGGCGCCGTCCCGGCGACGCTCGCCTCGGGCGCGTCCACGTAATGCATCCCGTGGCCGTTCGTGTCGCGGAAGAACAACCGCCCCTCGACGCCGGGCTCGACCGGTTTGTCGTCGTCGTCGAGGATCACCGCCTCGAACGGCGGGACCGCCCGTCCCACCGAACCCGGACGCTCCAGCCACTCGCCCGCGCCGATCAGGCAGGTGGTGCCGACCTCGCTGGCGCCGTAGGACTCCCACAGCACGTCCCCGAGCCAGCCGATGGTGGCCCGTTTGGCCTCCTCCGGGAACTTCGCGCCGACGTGCAGCACGTACCGCAGCGAGGACCGGTCGTAGCGATCCCGCACGGCCGGGGGCAGTGCGCCGACGCGCTGCAGGTGAGTCGGGACCACGATCATCGTGGCGATCCGGTCGCGCTCGACCGCGGCGAGGAGGCGCTCGGGGTCGAAGCGACCGAGCACGGTGACCGGGGTGCCGCCCACGAAGAACCGCGTCCCGGCGATCGGACCGGCGTGGTAGAGCGGCCCGACGACCAGATGCCTGCCGTGCGCGACCATCGCGGACTCCGCCAGTCGGGCGAGGTGCTCGGTGATGTCGGCGCCGCCGACCCACGAGGTCGGCGGGAGCTCCACGCCTTTCGGGCGTCCGGTGGTGCCGGACGTGTAGACCACCGTCGGACGCGGTGGATGGTCGGTGGGCGGCTCGTCGTCGGCTGCGTCGGCGAGTGCCGCCTCAAGTGGTTGCACTCCGGCGACTGCGCCGCTCCCGCCGATCACCAGGCGCACGCCGGCCAGCCGTGCCGCGGCCGCGCCGCACTCCGCGGTGGCGTCGTCGACCAGCAGGACATCGGCCTGACTGTGCGTCAGGATCCAGGCGGCCTCGGCCGGTTCGAGGTGGAAGTTGACCGCCACGGCCGAGGTTCCGGACAGGGTCGAGGCGGCATACCAGAGCAGCGTCTCGCCGCTGTTCTCGGCGAGGACCGCGACCCGCCGCGGCCCGCGCCACTGCACGCTCAGCAACGCGTTGACCCGAGGACGCAGCGCGTCGTCGACCTGGGCCCAGGTCCAGTCGCGGACCGGGTCGCGCAGGGCTATCTGGTCCGGGCGGGACCGCGCGAGGGCGCGGGCGAACGTCATACGGCACCGGCCTGCGCCGCCAGTTCCCGCCAGGCGTCGCGGGGCAGGCCCGTCGCGCTCAACGCGTGCAGGGCGATTGCGTCCGCGCCGGCCGCCCGGTGCTCGGCGGCCCGTTCCAGCGCGGCGGCCGCGCCCTGCAGCACCAAGGCGTCGACGAGACGGTCGCTGCCCGGCGGTGTCAGATCCTCGTCGGTGAAGCCCATCGTGCGCAGGTTGCCCAAGTAGTTGGGCAACCCCAGGTAGGTCGCCAGGTGCGCCCGGGCCAGGCTGCGGCCTTCGGCCCGGTCATCGGTGACGACGACCTTGACCTCCGCGGCGATCCGCGGCTGCGGGCCGAGCGCGGCGCGTTGGGCAGCGGTCCGTTCCGGCATGGTCAGGTAGGTCAACGTGCCTGCGGCGCGCCGGCCGGCCAACTCGACCATTCGTGGGCCGTTGGCGCCCAGGACCCGCGCGGCGGCCGGCACCCCGGCGGCGTCCAACCGGTCCAGGTACGCGGTCATCGCCGCCATCGGCTTCTCGTACTGCGGCACCAACAATGCGTGGCTGACGCCGAGCCCGAGCAGCACCCGTTCTTGCTGCTGCTCCGGCAGCACCGACCACCAGTCGGCCACCGCACCGGCCGGCGGCGCCCACACGGACAGGACGGCAGTAGCCGCTCGCAACGTGGTCGTCGCGGCGAGAACCTCGTCCAGCAAAGGCAGATCCTCGCGCGGGTCGGCGACCCAGAGGGTGTCGAAGCCGAGGGCCTCGACCTGCGCCGCGGCCGCACCGGCGTCCACCGTACGCAGCCGCGACCGGCTGGTGAGCAGGCCCCAACTCATGTTGCCACCGTCGCGCGCGCCCGGGCGGCGGCCGCCTCACCGGCCATCCGACCCACCCCGCAGGCCAGGCCGAGGGAGTTCCCGCTGCCCATGTACACGTGTCCGAGCAGCCCGCCGACGCACTCACCGGCGGCGAACAGCCCCGCGACCGGTGAGCCGGTCGGTCCCAGAACCCTTGCCTGGTAGTCGATCCGCAGTCCGCATCCGGTGACGTTCACGGTCACCGGCCGCACCGGTACGGCGTGAAAGGGCGGAGTCCGCAGCGGGAGCAGGAATTTTGCCGCCTTACCGAAGTCCGCGTCCACCCCGGCCGCGCAGTGCGCGTTGTAGCGCCCGACCTCGCCGACCAGAACATCCGGCGCCAGGTCGAGGGCCGCGGCCAGCGCCGTCAGGTCGGGGGCCTGGACCGCCCGGCCGTCTGCGCGCAGCAACTCCAGGAAGTCCTCGCGGTAGTGGCGCGGCGCGAACGGCGGATGGTTGGGCCAGACCTGCTTGTAGCAGTCCCGGTACTGCTGCGCCGCCGCCGCCGACGGGGTGAGGCAGGCCTGGTCGAGCACGACGAACGCGGCGTTGCCGTGCGTGCGGACCAGCCCGTCGAGGATCCCGTACGGCGCGGTCTCGTCGGCGAACCGCCGGCCGTCAGCGCCGAGCAGCATGGTCCAGCCCGGCAGGAACGCCTCGTTGACGAAGGAGCCGCCCGGCCCGAGGGTACGCAGCCCGCGATCGTGCCCGGCGACCTGCGCACCGACCTGCGCCCCGAGGGCGAACCCGTCGCCCACCGCGCCGTCGCTGCCGATGTACCAGGTGCGCTCGGCGTCCCAGGCCGACGGGAACCAGCGGGCGAGCAGGTCGCGGGAGGCGCCGAAACCGCCGACCGTGAGCACCACGGCTTCGGCGCGCAGTTCGTCGGTGCCGACGGCGGCCCCGAGCACGGCGCCCTCGGGGGAGGTGAGAAGTCGGTCCACCCGGCGGCCCAGCGCGATGTCGATGTCCGCGGCCTCGCACGCCCGGCGCAGCGCGTCGACCAAGGCCTGGCCGCCGCCGTCGACGCAGTGCGACCGCGGTTTGCGTTCGTCGCCGCCGAAGATCAGGCGGGGGAAGAACGGGACGCCGTGCGCGGCCAACCAGTCGATGGTGCCGCCGCTGCGTTCGGCAAATCGGCGCGTCGGTCCGGCGGCGACGTCCCAGCGCTGAAGCTGCATGTACTCGTGGAACAGATCTGCCGGGTCGTCCTCGATCCCGCCCGCCCGCTGCAGGGCACTGCCCGCGCCCATCACGATGCCGCCGGACAACCGCGAGGACCCACCGACCTCCGCCATCGCCTCGCTGACCAGGATCCGCCGGGCGCCCTGCTCGTGGGCCGCCAACGCCGCGCTCAGCCCTGCGGCGCCGGAACCCACGACCAGGACATCGACGTCGTTCATCGGTCTGCCTCCAGCGCCGCGTGCGCGGCGCGCAACACGTCCTGCGGGCGACCCGAGGAGCCGCCGACCTCGCCGGCCCAGGCAAGCAACTTGCCCAGGGCCGGGTCGTCCGGGCTGCCTTCGGTCACCGGCAGGATGCCGTCGAAAACCTCGCCGGTCGTGCCGTCCACAGTGACCTGACGCCCAGTCAGTTTCGCCACCACACCCGGCCCGGCGCCGACCAGACAAGGCGTGCCCAGCTCGCGGGAGACCACTGCGGCGTGGCTGGTGGCCCCGCCGATCTCGGTCACGATCGCGGTCGACACGAGCATCCCGGAGACGTCGTCCGGGTCGGTGGTGGGCCGGGCCAGCACCGGCGATCCGCCGGTGTCCGCGAGATCCTCGGCCTCCTCGCAGGACCCGACTACCAGGCCTTGCCCGATGCCCGGGCAGGCCGGTTCGCCGGTCGCCAGCAGTACCGCGGTCGCCCGGGCCGCGGGCGCGATCCGCGGCCGCAGCACGATGTCGACCTGCGTCGGGGTCACCCGCCGCAAGGCCTCCGCCCGGTCGATGGCCCCCTCGGTGCACATCTCGACCGCGATGCGGATCGCGGCGTCCGGCGAGCGCTTGGCCGCTCGGGTCTGCAGCAGGAACAGTCGGCCGGACTCCACGGTGTACTCGATGTCCTGGACGTCGCCGGTGCCTGCCTCCAGACGCTGCGCGCAGTCGAGCAACTCGGCGTGGACATCGGGCAACGTCTTCGCCAAATCGCTCAGGGGCAGGGCGTTGAACCGTCCGGAGACCACGTCCTCGCCCTGCCCGCCGGGCAACCACTGGCCGTACGGGACGGCCTCGCCGGTGAGCGGGTTGCGGGTGAACAGCACCCCGGTGCCGGAAGTCGCGTCGAGGTTGCCGAACACCATCGCCTGCACGGTCACCGACGTGCCGGGGTCCTCGGCGATGCCGTGGTGCCGGCGGTAGGCAATCGCGCGCTCGGACATCCACGAGCCGAGAACTGCGGCCGCCGCGGCCCGCAGTTGGTCGATGGGCGACTCCGGCGCGGCGGTGCCGACCACCCGCTCGAACTGCTCGTGCAGTCGCCGCGTCAGATCCGCGGCGTGACCGGGATCGCCGCTGCGGTCGGCAATCGCGCGTTGCACGTCGGGGGTCATTCCGAGATTCAGGATTGTGTCCATCATCCCGGGCATGCTGCGTGCCGCACCGGAACGAACCGAGACCAGCAGCGGGGAGTCCGGGTCGCCGAGGCGCCGGCCGGTGCGTTCCTGAAGCTGGGTCAGACCCGTTGCGAGCGCGGTGATCGCCGCCTCGTCGAGGGTGTCGCCGTTGTCGCGGAACCGGCGGCACTCGTCCGTGGTCAGCACGAAGGCCGGTGGCACCGGCAGGCCCATCGCGAGCATCCGGTCGACGCCCCAGGCCTTTCCACCGACGTGCTCGCGGTCCAGCGTGCCGGACCCGCTCAACACCACCAGTGCCATCAGAGCGCTCGTCCGGCGGCGGCGCGGCCCTTGAGCCGAACGATCTGCAGGGTGGGAAGGTCGTTCATGTCACCGGGCTCCCTCAGGCGGTGTGGCGATGGTCAGGGTGGGCGCCGGCCGCCGCTCGGGTGGCCGGGCCGAGATG
Organism: Sporichthyaceae bacterium; assembly: GCA_036269075.1. NCBI lineage: Bacteria > Bacillati > Actinomycetota > Actinomycetes > Sporichthyales > Sporichthyaceae > Sporichthyaceae bacterium. The sequence continues at coordinate 69,074 of DATASX010000004.1, read as the reverse complement.
GGGGAGTTCCTCGGGGCTGATCTCACGGATCACCCGCGGGGCCTCGCCGGCGTAGATGTCCTCGCCGGACAGACGTCCGTCGGGCCCGACGACCCAGACGACCAGGGCGCGGTAGGCCACGTGGTACCACCGGTCGGGCAGCACGTCGACCGCTACGCGACCGGCCAGGGCGGCACCGGGGAACACATGGTGGAAGTCGCCCTCGGTAACCACCGCGCCGGCGTCGGCGACGACCCGGGTCAGCACGTAGTCCAGGCGGTTCTTCCCGCTGCCCACCAACGCCTCGTAGAAGGTCCGGACGGCTGCCCGGCCCACCGGCCCGACGCTGTCCGAGGATCCCCACACGGTGTAGACGGGTTCGTCGGACAAGGTCGCCAGGACTCCCTCGACGTCCCCGGCCACCTCGGCGACGACGTGGTCGGCGACCAGTTGCAGGGCATGGCGCACCCGCGGGTCGTGCGCGGCGGCGATCGCGTCCAGCACCGGCTGCCACCCTGGAACAGGGGTCATGGCGCGATGCTCGCGCGGCCCTGGCTCAACACGACTGTCCCGTCCTCCCTACGTGCACAGAACCGTACCTCCGAGCCGTTCTGCCAGAGATCGATGTGCAGGGTGTCCCCGGGGAACACGACCGCGGCGAACCGGGCCGCGAAGCTGCGAACCCGTTCCGGGTCGCCGCCGGCCGCGGCGTGCAGCACTGCCCGGCCCGCGAACCCGAACGTGCACAAGCCGTGCAGGATCGGCCGCGGGAACCCGGCCCGGGCAGCGAATGCCGGGTCGGAGTGCAACGGGTTGCGGTCGCCGGAGAGGCGGTAGAGCAGCGCCTGATCTCCTCGGGTCACGTAGGTGACGGTGTCGTCGGGCTTGTCGGTCGGATCGTCGTCGCCGCCACTCGGCCCGCGTTCGCCACCCCACCCGCCGGCGCCTTTCACGAACAGCGAGCAGCGGGTTCGGAACAGCGCGGTGTCGGTCTCGTCGCGCACCTCGGTCTCGGTCACGACGACCGCGGCCTTCTCCTTGTCCCACAGTTGCGTGATGCGGGTGCGCGCCGATCCGGTGCCGGCCACCGCAAGTGGCGCGAGCAGTTCGACGCCCTGCTCCACGTGGAGCACCCCGACCCAGTCGACGCCGCCCAGCGCCTTCAGCACGCCCATGTCAGCGCCGAGCACCACCGGCATCGTGGGCAGCATCCGCGCCGGCGAGTCCTTGGTGTTGCCGGTGGTGAAGGCCAGTTCCTCGACGCCGGCGCCGACGCCCAGGGCGTAGATCGCGCAGTCCTTGGCCGTCCAGCTCACCGGACGGGGATCGCTGACGACACCGAGTCCGGCGGGGTCCAGCGGCATGGGCTGCCTCCTGTGGTCAGGTGGCAATTAGTCTAGTACTATATGATTCATACTGCGACAATTAAGTGCAGTGACAATCTGGTCCGCCCGTTCTCCGGAGGCCGCCGATGGCGCCAGCCCTGCCCGCCGTGGACTATCTGGTGCTCGAGGGCACCCCCCATCTCGTCGCCTGGTTCTGCGCGCAGTGCGGTGCCTCCTACTTCGACCGCCGCAACGCCTGCGCGCGTTGCTCCGGCGCCGAGTTCGAGCGCCGTCCGCTGGGGACCGAAGGTGTGGTGCGGGCCTTCACGATCGTGCACCGGGCCGCACCAGGACTGCCGGCGCCCTACACCTCGGTGGTCGTGGAACTCGACGGCGGCGGCCGGGTGAAGGCGAACCTGCTCGGGGTCACTGATCCGGCAGCCGTAACCGCCCAGTTGAAAGTGCGACTGGTGACGTTCGTGGCCGGGACCGACGACGACGGCACCGAGGCGATCGCTTTTGCCTTCGAGCCCATCGGAGGGGCCGCATGACCGAGGTCTGGATCGTCGGCGCGTCGATGACGCGGTTCGGGCGCTTCCCGGACCTGGACCTGATGGATCTCGCCTCCGACGCGGCGTTGTCCGCGCTGCGCGACGCCGATGCCGCGATGGCCGACATCGGCGTGCTGACCATGGGCAACGTCTACGAGGCCGGCAGCAACAACGGCCAACGGTTGCAGAAGCAGATCGGGCAGACCGGCGTGCCGGTCTACAACGTCGTGAACGCCTGCGCCACCGGCGCGACTGCCGTGCGGGTCGCGATGCTCTCGCTGCTGGCCGGGGAGGCGGAGATGGGCCTGGCCGTCGGCGTCGAGCAGATGGGGAAGATGGGCCTGATCGGCAACGCCGCACAGTCACACGGGTCGAGGGCCGGCGGCAAGCCCGCCAAGAAGGAGTTCGCGCCCAAGGGCCGCTACGGGGCCGTGGTGAAGACCGAGGGCGTGCTGGGCACCGGTCTCATGCCCGGCGTGTTCGCCCAGGCCGGCACCGAGTACGCGCTGGCGCACGGGATCACCGCCGAGCAGTTCGCCAAGGTCGCGCAGAAGAACCACGCGCACTCCACGCTGAACCCGCTCGCCCAGTACCGCAAGGAGTTCAGCCTCGAGGAGATCCTCGGCGCCGACGTGATCTCGTACCCGAACACGCTGCCGATGTGCTGCCCCACCGGGGACGGCGCCGCCGCGCTGGTGCTGGTCACCGGCGAGAAATTGCGCACGCTCGACCCCGACGTCCGGCGCCGCGCGATCAAGATCAGCGCCTCGGTGCTCACCTCCGACCCGTGGGTCGACGGGGGACAGGTACAGCCCGACGTCAACACGTTGACCCGCAACGCCGCTGATGCCGCCTACGAAGCGGCCGGCATCGGTCCGGAGGACCTCGACCTGGTCGAACTGCACGACTGCTTCGCCACCGCGGAACTGCTCCACTACGACAACCTGCGACTGTGCGAGCCGGGCGGCGCCGGCGACTTCATCGACTCCGGCAAGCCCTGGCGCGACGGCTCCACCCCGGTAAACGTCTCCGGCGGGCTGCTGTCCAAGGGCCACCCGATCGGCGCGACCGGGGTCGCCAACCTCTACGAGGTGGCCACCCACTTGCGCGGCGAGGCCGGTGATCGGCAGGTCCCCGATGCCCGGGTCGGGCTGACGCACGTGATCGGCCTGGCCTCGGCGTGCGCGGTCCACATCCTCGAAGCACCGGCGGCGAGGTGACGACCGGCCCGCTGGCCGGGCTCCGCATCCTGGAGATCGCCAGCGCCGCTCCGGCTCCGTTCGCCTGCATGATCCTGGCCGACCTCGGCGCACAGGTGTTGCGGATCGACCGCCCGGCCGCGGCCAAACGAGGCCCCGCCCCGGCCCACGACCCGCTGTCCCGCGGCCGGCGCTCGGTCGCCCTGGATCTCAAGCATCCTGACGCACCGTCAGTCGTCCGGGACCTGGCCGACAACGCCGACGTGCTCGTCGAGGGCTTCCGCCCCGGGGTGATGGAACGCCTCGGGATCGGTCCGGACGTCCTGCTCGCGGACAACCCGGGCCTGGTCTACGGTCGCATGACCGGGTGGGGGCAGAGCGGGCCGATGGCGGCCAAGGCCGGCCACGACATCAACTACATCGCGCTGTCCGGGGCGCTGGAGCCGCTCGGTCGCGCCGACGCCGCGCCGCACGCCCCGATGAACCTGCTCGGCGACTTCGGCGGCGGCGGGATGCTGCTCGCCGTCGGCGTGCTCGCCGCGTTGGTGGAGCGGTCGATCTCGGGCCTCGGCCAGGTGGTCGACGCGGCGATGGTCGACGGCTCGGCGCTGCTGAGCACATTCCTGTACGGCTTGCGGGCGCAGGGTTTCTGGTCCGACCGGCGCGGGACCAACCTGCTCGACGGCGGCGCGCCGTTCTACGACACCTATCGAACCGCCGATGATGGCTGGATGAGCGTCGGCGCCCTGGAACCGCAGTTCTACACCGACTTGCTGCGCGGCCTCGGCCTGTCCGACGAGGCCCTGCCCCGGCAGATGGACCGGGCCGACTGGCCCACGCTGCGGGCCCGCTTCACCGAGGTCTTCGCCTCCCGCACCCGGGCCGAGTGGACCGCGGTGTTCGCCGATCTCGACGCGTGCGTCGCCCCGGTGCTGTCCCCGGCCGAGGCGCCCGCGGACCCGCACAACCGGGCCCGGGGCGCTTTCGTCAACGTCGGCGGGCTGACCCAACCGGCACCGGCCCCGCGGTTCAGCCGCACCGCCGCGGCAGCGCCCGGCCTCGCCCCGGCGATCGGCGCCGACACCGCGACCGCCCTGCTCGACTGGGGGATCGACCCGGCCCGACTTGCCGCGCTGCGCGCGTCCGGCGCAGTGCCCCCGGTGGAGGCTGTGCGCGCCGAGGTCGCCGTGTGAACATGACCTGCACTGGTACATCCGACGCGCTCTCGTGCTCGAACCGCTGCTGGGCGGACCGGGCGTGGTGCGCGCCGAGATCGGTTCGGCGATAAAGGAATCCGGCCGGCTGCCCGACCTGGCCGCCCTGTAGGAGGGGGTGCGTGTGGATCCGACCACTGCGCTGGTCGAGCTCGTGGACGGCGTGGCCGAACTGCGGCTGAACCGGCCGGAGTTGCTGAACCGCTTCGACGACGACCTGCTCGGCGAACTGCCTGGGCTGCTCGCCGACCTCGACGGGGACCGGGACGTCCGCGCGGTGGTGTGGACCTCGACAGGCAAGCACTTCTCGGCCGGCGGCGACACCGAGGTGATCCTGGCCGGACACAAGGACCTGGGCCGACTGCTGGCCGGCGTCGCCGGCGGGCGGCGGCTCTACCGTGGATTCGCGGACTTCTCCAAGCCGTTGGTGGTCGCCCTGCACGGGCATGTGTTCGGTGTCGCGACCAGCCTCGTGCTGCTCGCCGACGCGGTGGTGACCATCCCCACGGTGCAGATCGTCGACCCGCACGTGCACATGGGGCTGGTCGCCGGCGACGGCGGGGCGATCAGTTGGCCGGTCAACCTGCCGTTGCTGCGGGCCAAACGTCACCTGCTCTGGGGCGAACCGCTGACCGGGCAGGAGGCCTTCGACCTCGGCCTGGTCTCGGACCTGGTCGAGGACCCGGAGCAGGTCCGGGAGCGGGCATTCGAGTTGGCCCGTCGGGTCGCGGCGCTGCCGCCGATCGCCGTCCAACTGACCAAGCGAACCCTCAACAAGGGCTTGGCCGCCCGCATCGACGAGGTCCTGGACACCGGGTTCGCCTACGAGGCGATCTCCAACCGCACCGACGACGTCGTCGAGGCCGTGACCGCCTTCCAGGAAGGCCGACCGGGCCGATGGACCGGAGCCTGAGCGTGGCCGGAGACCTCACCCGGATCTGGGGCACCGAGATCGTCGACGGGGTTTGCGCGGGCCGCCCCGGCCGGATGTTCGCGCCCCGGCCGACGTCGCCGGCCGACCTGCTCGTGGGCGCCGATCGCTGGGCCGACCGGGAGTTCCTGGTCCAGGGCGAGCGCCGGATCACCCATGGCCGGTTCCGGACGGCGATCCCGGCCGCGGCCCAGATCCTGGTCGAGTCCGGGGTCCGCCCCGGCGATCGGGTGCTGCTGCTGTCGTTCAACACCCCCGAGTTCCCGTTGGCGACCTGGGCGCTGTGGTGGCTGGGTGCGATCCCGGTCTACGGCAATCGTTGGTGGAGCGCCGCCGAACTCGACCACGCGATGGCGCTGACCGCGCCGACCACCGTGCTCACCGACCGCGCCGACTGGGCCCCGGCCGGCGTGACGGTACGTCAGATGAACGAGCTGGCAAGGGCGTACACCGACGCGGTCCGGCCGGACTCGAAGTGCGCCGACGGCACGGAGGACGACCCGGCGCTGATCCTGTTCACCTCGGGCAGTTCCGGCGCGCCCAAGGCGGTCGTGCTGTCGCGGCGGTCGGTCATCGCCAACCAGCACAACCTGATGGCCCGCACGGGCCGGCTGCCGCAGGACCTGGACCCGGCGCGGGCGCAGTCGGTGAGCTTGGTGTGCACCCCGTTGTTCCACATCGGCGGGATCTCCAACACGCTGCTGGCGCTGCTGACCGGCGCGAAACTGGTGTTCAACACCGGCCGCTTCGACCCCGCCGAGGTGCTCCGACTGATCGAGGCCGAACGGGTGCAGACCTTCGCCGGCGTGCCCACGATGGCCGCGCGGCTGCTCGAGCACCCGGACTTCGCCCACCGCGACCTCAGTTCCCTGCGCGCGCTGCCGATGGGCGGCGCGCCGGTCCCGGCCGCGTTGCTGGAGCGCGTGGTCGACCGACTGCCGCAGCTCAAGCGCGGCGGACTTGGCAACACCTGGGGCATGACGGAGTCCGGCGGCGTGCTCACCTCGGCCGGCCACACCGACCTCGAGACCCGACCGGGGACCGTCGGCCGTCCGATCAGCGCGGTCGAGATCCGCGTCGCCGACCCGGACGAGGCCGGTGTCGGCGAGGTCGAGGCCCGGGCGCCGACGGTGATGCTCGGATATCTCGGGCCCGACGGCCCCGTCACCGACGGGGTGGTCTCCGCCGACGGCTGGCTGCGCAGCGGCGACCTCGGTCGCATCGACGCCGAAGGCTACCTGTTCCTGATGGGCCGGGCCAAGGACATCGCGATCCGCGGCGGGGAGAACATCTCCTGCCCCCACGTCGAGGAGGTGCTGCTGCGCCATCCCGAGGTGGCCGAGGCGGCGGTCTTCGGGGTCGAGCACCTCGATCTCGGCGAGGAGGTCGCCGCGGTGGTCCGGCGTCGTGCCGGGTCCTCCGTCTCGGCCGCCGACCTGCGGGAGTACCTGCGCGCGGGACTGGCCTACTTCGAGATTCCCAGCGCGTGGCAGTTCGTCGCCGAGCCGTTGCCCACCCTGCCCGGCGAGAAGGTCGACAAGAAGACCTTGCGCAGTGCCTTCACCAGGGAGTGACCAGCCAAATGCAGCTGTCCGAGGCCGACGAGTTCTTCACCCACCAGACGTCGCTGCCGCACTCGATGGTCGCGACCAGCGACCCGAGTTGGCGCGAGCGCTACTGGATCAGCATCCAGGACGTCGTCGGCGGGGATTCGGTGCTCAGCCTGGGTCTGGGCAAGTACCCGAATGTCGACGCGATGGAGGGCTTCGTCGCGTTCGCGCACGCCGGAACCCAACGCAATCTGCGGCTGTCGCGCACATTGCTCCCGAACGGCACGGCGACCTCGGTCGGGCCCTTGCGGGTCGAGGTGGAACGGCCCATGCGGGAACTACGGCTGATCCTGGAGCCGAACGAGTCCGGCGTCGAGTTCGACATCGGATGGCGGGCCCGCACCGAACCGTTGCTGGAGGGCCGCTTCTTCCAGGTCAGCCGCGGCCGAACCACCTACGACGCGATCCGCTACGTCCAGCACGGCCGGGCCACCGGCACGCTGCGGGCACCGGGCGTCGAGCAAACCCTTACCGAGGACCGGTTCTGGGGTGAACGCGACCACTCCTGGGGAACCCGGCCGCTGCCTCGGGCACCCGGCATGCCGCCCGGTGAGCGCCCGGAGTGGCGCATGCTGCTGTTCGCCCCGTTGCAACTACCCGACTTCGGCCTGCACATCTACCTGCAGGAGTCCGCGCCCGGTCGCCCGGTCCACCTCTCGGCGGGGCTGACCCCGGGGTTGGCCGGCAAGGTGAGCGCCGAACCGATCGTCGCCGTCGAGCACGACCTCACCTGGGAGGCCGGCGCCCCGGCGCCGACCCTGACCGGTGGCACGATCGAGATCCGGCTGGCCGACGGAGCGCGACTGGAGTTCGCCCTACGGGCTCTGCCCGGTCGGGCCCACCTGCGTGGCGGCGGCTACGAGGGCTGGAACGGTTGGTTCCAGGGGCAGTGGCGCGGCGCGGCCACCGCGGAGCACGACGTCTGGGACCTCACCGACACCAGTCAGATCTACCGCTACGCCAAGGCAGGCAGCGACCACCTCGTCGAGGTCACCCACGCCGGCCAGGTCGGCTACGGCGTCGTGGAGTACATGGTGCTGCCCGGCTACGGCCGCTACGCCGAGGCGATCCCCGTCCGGGCCGATCAGTGAGGTCGGCGAGCGAGCGCAGCGAGTTCGGTATGGGTGCTGTCGATCTGGCGCAGTGCCTCCACGCGATGCTGGCGGCGCAGCTGCCTGCCGGTGCGGACCCGACGGTCGGCGAACCGACCCTGCTCGGCGGTGGCAGTTCCAAGGAGAACTGGGCGGTCGACGCGACCTGGACCACGGCGGCCGGCCGCACCCAGCATGAACTGATCGTCCGTCAGGACCCCGACGAGGGCGTGGTAGCGAACTCCTTGCAGGCTGAGTTCGATCTGCTGGCACTGCTGCAGGGCGGGGCCGTGCCGGTAGCGCCGACCTGGTTCAGCGACGGCTCGTGCCGGTGGTTCGGCCGTCCCACGGTGGTCCAGGGTCGCGTTCGGGGACGGTCCGACCGCGAGATACTGACACCAGCGGACCCGCTGGGCCTCGGCCCGGCCGGCCGTCGAGCCCTGGCCGAGCAGTTGATCGAGGTGCTCGCCGCGGTGCACGCCGTCCCGGTTGACGTCGTCGAGCCGGCGCTCGGCAGTCGGCTCGATCATCCGGCCCGGGCCGGCTTGACCCACTGGCGCGCGGAGCTGTCCGCCGAGCGCGCCTCAGGCGCGGGCCGGGATTCCCGGCTGGACAAGGCTTTCGGCCGACTCGAGGAGCTGGCGCCGCCGCCGCCCGATCGGCAGGTACTGCTGCACGGTGACTTCCGGCCGGCCAACGTGCTGGTCGACGCCGGTCGGATCAGCGCCCTGCTCGACTGGGAGTTCGCCCGGCTGGGCGACCCCCTCGACGACCTGGGTTGGCACACGTGCGCCATCTATCACCGCGAGCATCTGATCGCCGAGGAGTGGGAGGTCGACGACATCCTCGCGGCCTGGACGGCACGCACCGGAGTGGCCGTCGACGCGGACGCCCTGCGGTTCTGGCAGGTGTTCTCCACCCTGCGGCTGACGATCCTCGCGGTCCGGGCCGACCGACTGCTTGCGCAGGGCTCGCCGATGGGCAAGAAGGTGCCGCTGGATCGGCTGCTCGCGTTGCTGGAACGCGAGGCGCAGCGCTGAGGAGTGGGGTCGGTCGCCCGCTCAATCGCCGCTGTCGTGGCGCAGCCGCGCCAGGACCTCGACCAGTTCGGCGCGGTCCTGCTCGCTGGTGCCGGCCAGGCCGTAGTCGAACTCGGCCAGTGCCTTCGACGCCTTGGTCACCAGAGCGCGGCCCTCGGCGGTGATCGTCACCAGGGTCGCCCTACGGTCGCTGGGGTGCGGGCTGCGCTCGAGCAGCCCGCGGCCCTCGAGACGATCGGTGGCCAAGGTGGCGGTGGTGGCGTGCACCAGCAGGCTCCGGGCCAGCTTGGACACCAGCCGGGTACCCGTCTCCGACAGCTGGAGCGTCATCAGCAGCATGTAGTCGGTCAGGTTGAGCTGGTGCTTCTTCAGCTCGTCCTCGACCGAGACCGACATGATCCGGTGGAATCGCAGAACCGAGCTCATCGCGATGAACGCGTCCTCGCCCGGGCCCAGCTTCTGCTCGCGCCAGTAGTGACGGGCCCAGTCGACCGGGTCGCGATGCGTCGTGGCAGCCGGGCTTTTGCCGTTGCTGGACTCTGCGGCCATCGACTCTCCTTCGGCGGGACCACTGCCCATTCTATCGCACGACAAATAGTCTATACTGCGACTAATGAGAGCTTGAGTTTTCGGAGGTGGCGGTGGCTGAACCCTCGGTCGAGGACTTCCGCGCCGCTGCGCGCGCCTTCCTGGACGCGCACACCGCTCGCCGGATCGACATTCCAGCGGCCGAGGTCGAGGACCGCGTCGGGCTGTTCCGCGGCTCGACGACCGCGGAGGCCGACGCCGCGCGCGCCTGGCAGCGAACCGTCCACGACGCCGGATTCGGCTGGATCACCGGACCGGTCGCCGACGGCGGTCGCGGCCTGTCCAGCGCGCACGAACGGGCCTGGCGCGAGCAGGAACGCGCCCACGACGTCCCGACCAAGGCGCCGCTGACCGTCAGCCTCGGCATGGTCGCCCCGACCGTGGACGCCTTCGCGCAACCGGAGACCCGGAGCCGGTGGCTGCCCGCGCTGCAGCGCGCGGACGCGGTCGGCTGCCAACTCTTCTCCGAGCCCGGCGCGGGTTCGGACCTGGCCGCGGTCCGTACCACCGCGACGCGTTCCGGGACCGACTGGGTGCTGAACGGCCAGAAGGTCTGGACCTCGGGCGCGCACTACTCCGACATCGGCATCGCGTTGACCCGGACCGCCGCGCGACCGCGGCACCGCAACCTGACCGTGTTCCTCGTCGAGCTGGCTACGCCGGGCGTGGAAGTGCGCCCGCTGCGTCAGATCACCGGCGCGGCCGACTTCAACGAGGTCTTCCTGACCGACGTCGTCGTGCCGGATGCCAACCGTCTCGGCGAGGTCGACGAGGGTTGGGCCGTCGCGCTGGCGATGCTCGGCTTCGAACGCGGCGCGATCGGCGGCGGCGGCACCGGCGGGACCGGGATCTTCCGGATGGACGACCTCGCGCGGTGGCTGCACGCCATCGGCCGGGCCGAGGACCCCGCGGTCGCGCAGGCCTTCGCGAAGGTCTACAGCGGTGTCACCGCCGCGAAGGCCATGCGCCGCCGGGCCGAGGAGAACGTGCGCTCCGGGGGAGTGCCGGGGCCGGAGATGTCGCTGGCCAAGCTCGCGCTGTCCGCGAACCTGATGGCCCTGTCCGACCTGGTCACCCTCGCACTGGGGCCGCGGATCCTCGCCGACACCGGGGAGATCCGCACGTTCGCCTGGGCCGAGTACGTGCTCGGCGTTCCCGGGATGCGCATCGGCGGGGGAACCGACGAGATCCAGCGCAACGTCATCGCCGAGCGGGTGCTCGGCCTACCGAAGGAGCCACGACGCTGATGGGACACCTCAACGGGCGGGTCGCGATCGTGACCGGCGCCGGGCGTGGGATCGGGCGGGAACACGCGTTGCTGCTGGCCGCCGAGGGCGCGCAGGTAGTCGTGAACGACCTTGGCGGGAACTCCGACGGGACCGGCACCGCGGCCGGTCCGGCCGAGCAGGTTGCGGCAGAGATCCGCGCGGCCGGCGGGCAGGCCGTCAGCAACGCCGACGACATCGCCGATGCGGCCGGCGCGCAGCGTCTGATCGACACCGCGCTGGAGTCCTTCGATCGGCTCGACGTCGTGGTCAACAACGCGGGCATCCTGCGCGACCGGGTGCTGATCAACCTCGACGACGACGACTGGGACCTGGTCGTCCACGTCAACCTGCGCGGCACGTTCACCGTCACCCGGGCCGCCGGCCGGCATTGGCGCGACGTGTCCAAGTCCGGCGGTCAGGTCAGCGCGTCGGTCATCAACACCACCAGCGAGTCCGGGGTGTTCGGCAATCCCGGTCAGGCGAACTACGCCGCCGCCAAGGCCGCGGTCGCCTCGTTCACCCAGGTGGCGGCCAAGGAACTGGGCCGCTACGGGGTGCGCGTGAATGCGATCGCGCCGCAGGCCCGCACCCGCATGACCGAGCAGGCGTTCGGCGACGCGCTGGCCGCCAAGGAGGGCAAGTTCGACCGGTTCAACCCGGCCAACGTCAGCCCGTTCGTGGTCTACCTGGCGAGCCCGGACTGCGAGATCACCGGCCAGGCCTTCATCGTCGGAGGTTCGCGCGTGCAACGCCTGCGGCCCTGGGAGAAGGACCCGGGGTGGAAGTTGGACACCGACGGCCGCTGGAGCGTGGACACCCTGATCAAGGCTGTCGCCGAGGCCGGGGTGCCGCAGTCCGGTGGGTGGACCGCGAACCCGGACAAGGGCTGAGGGCAACGTGACCACGACAGCTGACCGCGCCGCCGAGGCGCGCATGCCGGAAGCCGTCATCACCGAGGAGATGGTGGCCCGGATGCAGGAGAAGGTCGGTGCGCAGATGCGCATCGAGCACTCGATCAACAACGAGGAAGTCACCCGCATCGCGGTGGCGAAGTTCGCGGGCGGCATCGGCGACATCAACCCGTTGTGGACCGACGCGGACCGCGGCCGAGCCTCCGCCTACGGGGCCCCGGTGGCCCCGCCGTCCTTCGTGATCAGTTGCTTCTCCGGCATCCAGTTCGGCTGGCCCGGCTTGGGTTCCTTCCACTGCGCAACGCAGATGGAGCTGCTCGCGCCGATCTACTGGGGCGACTCGATCGTGCCGACCTGCCACTACGACGGGTTCAGCGGGCCGACGCAGTCCAGCTTCGCCGGCCGGATGGTCACCGACCAGATCGTGAACCGCTACACGAACCAGCGTGGCGAGGCCGTCGCCGAGATCCGTTGGCAGGTGATGAACTTCGAACGCGCGCAGGCCCGCGGGCGCAGCGGGGAACGGGCCCTGGAGATCCCACACCCGTGGACGGCCGACGAGGTCGCCGCGATCGAGGCGCAGGTGCTCGCCGAGCAGCCCCGCGGCGCGGAACCGCGCTACTGGGAGGACGTCAGCGTCGGCCAGCCGTTGGAGACCTTGACCAAGGGCCCGATCGGGCTCACCGACGAGGTGGCCTTCATCGCCGGCGGTGGGACGCCGATCCCACGGCTCAAAGCACACGCCGCCGCGTTGCACGACTATGCCCTGCACCCGGCCTGGTCGTTCCGCGACCCGCTGACGGGGGCCCAGGAACCGATCTACGCCGTGCACTACAACAAAGCCGCCGCCAACGCGATGGGCGTGGCTTTCCAGTACGACGTGGGATTCCAGCGGCAGTGCTGGCAGATCCAGCTGATGACGCACTGGTGCGGTGACGACGGCTGGGTCGGCGCGCTCACCTCGCAGTACCGCGGTTTCGTCTACCTCTCCGACGCGGTGACCCTCGGCGGCGAGGTGACCGGCAAGCGGGTGGTCGACGGCCAGCACCTCGTGGACGTCAGCACGTTCGCGCGCAATCAGCGCGGCGATGACGTCATGCCGGGCACGGCCACCGTGGCGCTGCCGACCCGCGAGGGCGCGAACCCGGCACGGGATCGGGCCCGGGCCGACCGATGACGGTCGCGCCGTCCTCCTCGGCCGCCGACCGGGTCGCCCTGGCCTCGACGATCCGGGCCTGTCTGGACCGGCATCCCGGCCCGCGCCAGTTCCTCGGCGACGAGCGCCCGCCGCGGATCGACCGCGAACTGTGGCGCACGTTGATCGAGCAGATCGGGCTCGGTGGGCTGGTGATTCCCGAGTCCTGCGGGGGTTTCGGCGGTGGCTACGTCGATCTCGCGGTCGGCTTCGACGCGATCGGCGCAACGTTGGCGCCGGTGCCGGCCTTGGCGTGCCTGGGCATGGCTACCGGTGTGCTGCTCGGGGCTGAACCCGAGGCGGCGGCCGGCGCAGTCCTCGGCCGGATCGCGCAGGGATCCCTGGTGGCCGTGCTGTGGCCGCCGGTGCATGCGCACGGCGGTGGGTTGCTCGCACCGAGCGTCGACGCCGAACCGGCCGGCGGTGGGGTGCGATTGACCGGAAGCACCGCGTTCGTGGTCGACGGCACCGCGGCCGACGAACTCCTGGTGCCGGCGAACCTCGGCGACGGGGTGGTGCTGGCCGCCCTCGACGTCCGGGCCTCCGGGGTGCTGCGCCGCGACATGACCACGTTGGACCTCACCCGGGGCATGGCCGAGATCGCCCTGGACCGCGCGCGCGCGACGATCGTGATCGGGCCGGCCGGGGGCGCCGATGCGTTGGCCGTCGGCCTGGACCTGACGTTGACGGTGCTGGCAGCCGAGCAGGTGGGCCTGGCTCAGCAGTGCCTGGACACGGCCGTGGCCTGGGCTAAGGAGCGCGTCCAGTTCGACCGGCAGATCGGGTCGTTCCAGGCGATCAAGCACCGACTCGTCGACCTGCTGCTGCAGGTGGAACTGGCCCGCTCGGCCCGCGACGAGGCGATCGCCGCGGCCGATCGGCACCTGGCCGAACGGACCCCCGGATCCGCGCGGGAGCTGCGGGCCGCGGCCAGCATGGCGGCCGCGCTGTGCGGGGAGGCCGGTGTCCTGCTGGCCCGGGAGTCGTTGCACATCTTCGGCGGGATCGGCTTCACCTGGGAGCACGACGCGCACCTGTATTACCGCCGCGCGTTGGCCAACCAGTTGGTGCTGGGCGATCCCGCCACGCACCGGGTCCGACTGGCCGCGACCTTGGGGGTCTGAACCGTGGGCATCCTGCTCGTCGATCGCGCCGACGGCGTGGTCGTGCTGACCCTGAACCGTCCGGAACGCCGCAACGGCATCACGGTCGAGTTGGTCGAGGTGTTCGTCGCGGCGTTGCAGGAGATCGCGGCGACCCCGGCGGACCGGGTGCTCGTGCTCACCGGCGCGGCCGGGTCGTTCTGCTCGGGCATGGACCTGACCGAACGGGTCACGCCGGACGAGCTGACGTTCATGCGCCGCGTCGGCGTGCTCTGCCGCACCCTGCGCGACCTGCCGATCCCGACGCTGGCCTCGGTGCGTGGCGGGGCGATCGGGCTCGGCGCCAACCTGGCGCTGTGCGCGGACCTGGTGCTCGCCGCGCAGGACGCCGTGTTCGGCGAGGTGTTTGCCGCCCGGGGCATCGGCCTGGACGGCGGCGGTTCGTGGTCGCTGCCACATCTGCTCGGGCCGCAGAAGGCCAAGGAGATCGCATTCTTCGGCCAGAGTCTGACGGGCCGTCAGGCCGCCGACCTGGGGATGGTCAACGCGGCCGTGCCGGACGCGGAACTCGACGCGCTGACCGCGGACTGGGCGAGGCGACTCGCGGCCGGGCCGCGGCGCGCGCTGTCGCTGATGAAGGCCCAGATCAACGCTGCGGCACAGACCTCGTTCGCGGCGGCGATCGAAGCCGAATCGGTGGCCCAGGCCATGTGCTTCAAATCGCCTGAGGCCAAGGAGGGGATCGGCGCATTCCTGGCCCGCCGTGCCCCGGACTTCCGCAAACTCGACGAGGCCGGCGGGAACTGACGCCGGCTCAGACCTTCATCAGTTCCCGGTAGATCTCGTAGAAGTGCCGGATCTTCGTCTCCTGGTAGGCCGCGAAGCTGACCCCGGACTTGTGCTCCACCAGTGAGTGCAGGCCCCGCTGCACCGCGCCGACGTTGTACTCGTCCTGGAAGAACACCCGCGCCAGCGGGCCGAGTTCGGCGGCATCGAGGAACGAGTCCGCGAGGCCCAGCCTGCGCACCGGAGCCTCGGGCGGCCGCCGGCCCTGGAATGGGGAGAGCACCAGGATCTCCATGACCGAGGTCTCCGGATCGGCGCCGTTCGGCCGGAACCGGTAGCAGGTCCGGTTGTACGAGCCCCACGGGTGGAAGTTCGGGAAAGCCGTGTAGAAGAAGGTGTCCACGCACTCGGAGTCGGACAGGGTCGCGGCGCGATCGCCCACGGAGTGGGCCAGTCGCTTGCGGGTCGCCGCGGCGATCACCGTGCGGGCCCTGGTGTCCTCGGGCAGGGTGAGCAGTGGGGCGTCGTCCAGACCGAGGCCCATCATCGTGTCGAAGATCTGCTGCTCGGTCGGCTCATGGTTCAGGTGCGGGCTGGGCGTCCCGCGCGGGGTGATCGCCCGGCTCACCCAGTCCCAGGCGTCGTACTGCGAATTCGCGTCGCCGATGCCGCGCAGCAGTTGCGGGTGCGTGGTCACCACGTGGAAGGACTCCATGAACGCCTCCTGCGCAACCTTCCAGTTGCACGGGAGGACCTTGCTCACGTGGGCCTCGGTGTACCGGCCCGCGAGGTCCCAGTGGTCCAGTTCGGTCAGCTCGCCCAGGTATTCGTGAAGCGGCACCTGGGCGTCGTCGAGGCAGACGAACACGAATCCGCCCCAGGTGTCGACCCGCACCTGCGGCAGTTCGAAGTTCTCCTCGGTCACCTGGGGGAAGTCCCACCGGGCCGGAACCCGTTTCAGATTCCCCGTCAGATCCCAGCAGAAGCCGTGGAACTGGCACTGCAGCTCACCAGCCGCGCCGGCCGCGTCGCGCAGCCGACGGCCGCGGTGCAGGCAGGAGTTCCAGAAACCGCGGATCCGGCCGTCCTCGCCGCGCACCAGCAGGATCGAGAGATCGGCGACCTCGTAGACCTCGAGGTCGCCGGGGTTGCGCAGCCGCTCCTCACGGCAGGCGAACTGCCAGACCCGTTTCCAAATCCGGTCCTTCTCCAACGCCGCGATCTCCGGGTCGAAGTAGAACCGGGCCGGGATGTCGGCGGTGCCGAAGTCGCTGCGCCCCATGCGACGCAGGAAATCCGGTACTTCGTGGGTGTCGTGGTCCAGCAGGTCCGCGTAGCTGAGGCCCGGCGAGCGTTCGGTCACGACTGCTCCCCGCCGCCGTCGGAGACGAACCCGGCGCGGTGCCGCGACGCGGGGGAGTACCCGTGGGTGCCGACCCAGCGGCACAACTCCGGGTCGGCCGTCCGCAGTTCGCCGCGCACCCAGGACCCGAACATGTCGAAGATGCCGGTGCTGCCGTCCTTGCTGACCTCGACCGTGCCGTCCTCGCGCGCGGCGTAGATCGCGCCGTTGAAGGGGTGCTCCAGGCGGAAGACCAACCCGTCACCTCCCGGACACGTGCGCCGCCAAATAGTCTAGTTGCAAACTATCGACGGCGCACCCGTCCGGCTCAGCCCTGCGAGCCGCGGACCAGGATGGTGCCGAACTGCCAGGCGTCGGCATCGGCCGGGCGGGGACGCGCACCGGGGAACGGCTCCTGCCAGTCGTCGAGCGGGCTCCAGTCGACGGACTCCGACACGACCGGGCCGAGGTAGGGCCGAGCGATCTCGAGGATCTCCTCGTGCGGGAGGTCGTCGGGCAGCAGGACGCCGCTGCTCGGGTTGTCCAACATCCACTGCACGCCGGCCAGTACGGCGGCGGCGACCTGCAGCGTCGTGGCGTTCTGGTGCGGGACCAGGGTGCGGGTCTCGTGGATGTCCAGCAGCGACCCGTACCACCAGGAGCGCAGCGGGTGGCCCATCAGCAGCACTCCGAGTTCGTCGCGGCCCTCGATGATGTCGTCGCCCATGATGCGCTGCTCGGTCTGGAGCCGGTCGCCCCGCATCGCCAACTCGTGGAGGCTGGCGATCGCCGCGTCGGCCGGGCAGTACGCGTAGTGCACGGTGGGCCGGTAGACGGCTGCGTCGTCCGCCCAGACCGTCAGTCGGTCGGAGATGCTGAAAGCCTCGCCGTGGCGGATGACCATGCCGACGATCTCCCCGCACGGCACCCAGGACCGCACCCAGGTGCGGGCTCCGGGGTGGGCGATGCAGATTTGGTTGCGGGGCCCCGCGTCATGCGTGCGGGTTCCCGGCGGCAAGGTGCGCTCGTGGGTTCCCCAGCCCATCCCGGCCGGGGCGATGCCTTCCTCGTAGAAGCCCTCGACCGACCAGGTGTTGACGAATTCGTTGACCCGCTTGGGTTCCGCGCTGATCTGGGTGTCGCGTTCGCTGATGTGGATGGTGGCGACGCCGAGCGACTGGGCCAGCCGGGCCCAGTCGCGATCGGCGACCGCGCCGGTCACCGCGTCGCGCCGTGCGCCGGGCTCAAGGAGCGTGGCGTCGGCCAGGCACCTCTCCGCGATGTCGAGCAGCGCCGCCTTGGTGAAGTGCGAGACCAGGCCCGGATTCGCGCCGTGGTCGAGGATCGCGGTCGGGCCGATGTTGTCACCCCGGGAGGCCAGCAGCTCGCGCAGCTTCATGTGCCGGGCATAGAGCGTGCGCTCCTGCCGTCGCCCGGACGGCGCAGTCGATCCTCACGTCCGTTCCGGTCCGGCCGCCGGGCGCCCGTCGGTTCGGTCATGGTGCTGCTGATCTGGCGGTGCGTCAGAGCCGGGACGGGGGCCCGGCGGCACCGGCGATCGGTCTGGGGGGACCGTGGGTACTCGTGCGCGCCGGCCGGCGGTGGTGGCTCTGGCGATGCTGTTGGGCGGCTGGCTGATTCAGCCTGCCCAGGCGACCGGCAACCCGGCCCCCGGGGTGGTGTTCTCCGACCCGGTGTACTGGCCGCTGCGGGTGGAGTCCCGGGTCGACTGCACGATGACCAACCCGGGATGCCCGCTCCACCACACGTTCTGGGGCGTCGACGTCATCCCGACCGGGCAGCGCGACGGGCGGCCGGCCTCGCAGGCCGGGGTGTTCGCGATGGGGGCCGGGATCGCGCACATCGGGGAGGCGCACGGCCACGCGTGCGGCACTGGCGACAAGACGGATTTCGGGACCTGGGTCTGGGTGGACCATGGCGGTGGCGTGGTGTCCAAGTACGGGCACCTGTCGCAGATCGCCATTCGGGACGGCCAAGCGGTGGCCGCCGGGGACCGACTGGGCACCGTGGGCAACACCGGGGACTCGAGCAAGTTGTTCTGCGACGAGACCTATCTGGACTTCCAGGTGCGGCACAACGGGATCGAGGGCCCGTCGGTGCCGTTCAGCACCAAGGGCGCCGGGCAACCCGACGGCAACCTGCTGGCCTGCACGACCGGGGGCGTGCAGGCGTGGCCCTTGGCGCTCGGTGTGGTCCGCCGCATCGACGACATGCCCAAGCACTACGTGCTGCCGGCCGGCTCCGACTCGTGCCTGCCCGCGCATCGGACGGCGATGCCCGGGTCGTCCGGCATGGGCTGGGTGGGCCTGAATGCGGGCACCGCGTCATTGGCGGTGTCCTGGTCGCCGGCCGGACCCGGGGTGGACGCGATCCGCGTCGAGCTGGGCAAGTACCACCCCGAGGCGCACCAGTGGGATGAGTGCCGGCGTGAACGGCACCGCGACCTGCCGCACACGGCCACCTCAGTGGTCTTCGACCAACTCGACGAGGACTCGACCTACCGGGCAATGGTCTGGTTCCACGACACCGCCGGGTGGCAGCCGGTCGGGACCTGGGTGTCCGCGCGGGCGAACTGAGTCCCGGCTCAGAGAACGCAGTCGGGTCCCGGGCAGGCCGGGGCCGAGCAAGGGACCTGCACGGCGGAGCCCAGCGACGCGCTCACGCTCCCGCAGGACCCGGCATTGGCCCCGGAGGGGCAGAGTTCGCCGATCGTCAACAGCATGACGACCACCATCACGGCTACCGCGAGGATTCGGCGCGCTGTCGGGCCGTCCGCATTGGTCCGTCCGGCTGCGCACAGTCCGGGGGCGTGGGGGGACCGTGCGACGGCGAACGCCCGCATTCGGCGGGCCAGGTTAGGGCTGTCCGCGGACAGCGCGGCCTCGATCTCCCGCAGGCGCTGACGTTCCTGCTGCGACAACGTCATCGCCGATTCCCCTCGTTGCTCCACCGGTCGGAGCTGATTCGTCTGTCCCCGGGTCGGAGATTGCCCAGAACCGCCGAACAAACGCTCGGCTGACGTGTGAGACCTGCCACCGCCGGCTGTCCGGGGGCGAAGCGATCACCCGGGGGCGAAGCTTCCCGCCGTTCGGTGCTCCCGAGGCACACCGTCCGGAGTAGCGCATTGGCCCGAACGGTGCCGCCCGCGCACAGTGGACCCAGAAGTTCCAACCAATCAGTTGGTAACGGGTGTCGGCGAAGGCGTGCCGGGAGTGCTCCGACCGGAGCACCTGCGGTCCGCAGCTTCGTCGGGCCAACCGGGTGGTTGGTCGAGACCGATGGCCGCGGGGGTGCATCGGTACGGGGGTGGGTCAGGTGCTGGTGGTCGAACCGGCGCGGGCGACCGCGGGGGCCGGGTGGGTGCAGCGGTGGGTCGTGATGGCCGAGGCGATCTGCGCGCGGGCCGGCCGCCTGGGCGCCGCGGGAGTGGCGGTCCGCCTTTTCGTTCCCGGTACGGGGGGCCCGGCCGGTGCCGCGCCGGTCGTGGATGCGGTGGAGGTGTTCAGCAATCTGCTTGCCGAGCAGTGCGAATTGCTCCAGTCCCGGGTGCGCCAGGGCCCGCGGGTGCTGGCCGACCGCAGTCGCCGCGGGGTGCTGGTCGGCGACCTCGTCCGGGAGGAGCGCTGGCCGGTGTTCCGGGCGACCGCAGCGGCCCGGTACGGCCTGGCGGCTGCGCATGTCGAACCGCTGACGTTCCGCGCCGGACCGACGTTGGGTTCGGTGGCCTGGTACACCGACCGCGCCGCGGGATTCGGTGCCCGCACCGCGGTGGCCCGGCGCCGCGACCACGCCGCGACGGTCACGGTGGCGATGCTCCATGCGACCCGGACCGGGCGCTCGGCTGAGGTTCCCCCGCCGGGGCACACCTGGACGTGAACCGGCCCGGTGCCATCTCGGACTCCGTGCGCCCGGTGGACTCGATTCGTGACAAGCCGATGATGGCCACGACCAGGACCGCGACCAGGCCGAGCATGAGCAGTCCGTGGCCGGGTCCGCGGTGCAGGTGCTCGTCGTAGACGACCACGCCGATCAGTACTGAAAGCAACGGGTCGACGGCCGAGATAGCGGGCAGGCTGGCGGTCAGCGGCCCGGCCTGGAAGGTGATCTGACCGAGGATCAGACCGACCGTGCCGACGGCGAGGCCCGCCCACAGTTGCCAACCGAGCAGCAGTGCCAGTGCTCCGTGGTCGGCGAACACTCCGGTCGCCGCCTTGATCAAGGAGGCTGTGACCGCGTAGATCGCTCCGACCGCGAGCCCGAGCATCCCGGCCCGTCCGGCCGGTGGGACGTCCCGTTGCCCGCCGACGACGAGGATCACCACGGCCAATCCGAGGCAGGCGGCGAAGATCGTGGCGTGAATCGGGTGGACGTGCACCCGCGGCGCGGTATCCAGTGCTCCGGACACCCGCAGGAATCCGACGAGGCTGCCGCCTACCGTCAGCGCCCAGCCGATCTCGCGGACGCTCGGCGGCTTTCGCCCGATGTGGCCGAGCAGGAGCGCGAACAGCAACCCGGTCACCAGCAATGGCTGGACCAGGGCCAGTGCCCCGTAGTGCAGCGCCACCACCTGCAGTCCGACCCCGAGGAAGTCCGCGACCAGGGCAGCCGCCCACAACGGCTGGGTGACGGTCGCGGAGATCAACCGGCGCAGCCCGGCCGTACCGGCGCCCCGCACCGGAGGCGTCCGGGTCGCGGTGCGTTGCTTGAGCACCGTGGACGCGGCTGTCGCGGCCGCAGACCCCAGACTCAGCCCGATCACCGGAAGATCCATCGCGTGCCGCTCCCAAGCTGCCCGTCTGGTCGATGCGGGGCGTCTTCCCCGGCGCGGTGGGTGGGAACCCCGCGGGCCCGGCGCGGACTCATGGAATCCGCGCCGGCGGGTAGGTACGGCTGCGCGGTGACACGGCGTCAGATGCGCGGCCCGACGCCAGTTTCAGGCCGGGTGGATGCAGGCCAGCAGCAGTGCTATGTCGTCGGAGGCGGGACCGGTGGCGAACCGCTCGACGAGCACGTCCGCCAGCGTGATCGGGTCCAGGGTCGCGGCCCCCAGCAGCGCCGCGCGCATGGTCTCCATGCCGTCCGCCAGGTTCTGCCCCCGGCGTTCCACCAGACCGTCCGTGACCAGGGCCAGCACGCAGGGTTCGGGCAGATGCACCCGGTGCGCGGTGTGGGCCTTGGGAATGATGCCGAGCAGCGGGCTGGACTCGCGCAGGAACCTTGCCTCGCCGGAGCTCAGCAGCAGGGGCGGGATGTGCCCGGCGTTGGCGACCTCCACACCGCGTCGGTCGGCGTCGATCACCAGCAGGGCCAGGGTCGCGGTCTCGCGCGGGTGGTTGCGGCGCATCAGGTCGTCCAGCAGCGTAAGCACGCGGGCCGCGGAGTTATTCTCGCTGAGGAACGCGCGCAACGAGAAGCGCAGTTCGGCCATCACCGTCGCGGCATGCAGCGAGTGGCCCTGCACGTCGCCCACGACGACGGCGGTGCGTCCGTCGTCCAGGCCGAACGCGTCGTAGAAGTCTCCGCCGACGCTGATGCCTTCCTCTGCGGCGAAGTAGCGGGCCTCGAGGTCCAGGCCCTCGACCACCGGCAGCGCCCCGGGCAGCAGCGCACGTTGCAGGGTGAGCGCGATCAGGTGCTCGGTGGTGTAGGCGCGCAGGTTGTCCAGGGCGACACCGGCGGCGATCGTCAACTGACGCAGCAGACCGAGTTCGAAGCCCGGCAGCGGCGCCTCGTCGTCGATCGCCACGGCCAGCGCCGCGGCGGGGCGGCGCTGCCCGGCGACCGGGCACAGCAGCCAGCGCCGGGCCCCGACACCCGCGGTGGACAGGGCTCGGGTCCAGGTCGACGGCGGATGCTCGAGCAGGGTGAAGCCGGCACCCGGGGCGTCGGCCGGCGGTTCGGTCGTGCTCTCCACGACCGCTGCCACACCGGGTGCGGCGCATACCGCGCGGGCGCCGCGCGCCTCGTCGAAGCTGGCCTCGGCCAGCACCGGCCGGTCGAGGATGCTCGCGGCACCGGTGACCAGGGCCGAGAGCAGATCACCCAGGCTGTCCGCCGCGTTGATCCGGGTGGTGGCATTCGCCAGGCGGGTCAACTGATCCACCGAGCGGTCGCTGCGCCTCCTGGACTCCCCGGAACGGGCCAGCGAGCGGACCGTCGCGAGGAACTCCTCCACGTCCAGCGGCTCGATCAGGTACGCCTCGGCGCCGGCGTCGAGCCCGCGGGTCCGGGAGTCGGGGTCGACGGAGGTCGCCGAGACGTGCATCACCGGGACCGCCGCGGTCGTGGGATCCGCCTTGATCGCGGCGCAAACCTCGAACCCGGACATGTCGGGCAGGTGGACATCCAGCACGACAACGTCGACCTCGGCGCGCACCCGCGTCATCGCCTCGGCGCCGTTGGCGGCCTCCAGGACCTCGAATCCTTCGCGGCGCAGCCAGCTGGCGATCACGTATCGGTTGGCCTCGACGTCGTCGACGACCAGAACCCGTCCGGCAGTCGTCACAACTCCTCCCTGCCTCCCAACGCCCGGGCGATCGCTCGCGTCAGCCCGGAGCGGTCCAGGTTGCGCTTGCTCAACAGCCCGGCGGCTGGTTCGGCCGCGCGCCGCACCGCCTCGTCGATGGGAACGCTGGTCATCAGGATGGTCGGTAGGTCCCGTACCGCCGGCTCCGGGTCCGATCGCAGCTGCGCGAACAGGTCGGCACCGCTGCGGTCGGGCATGCGCAGGTCCAGCAGCAGCAGGTCGGGGCGCTCGGCGGCGATCTCGGCGAAAGCACCGGCACCGTCCCCGGCCTCGGACACCTTCCCGGCGACACCGCTCAGCAGCTCGCGCAGCCGCAGGCGGAATGCCGGGTCGTCGTCGACCAGCAGGACGTGCCCGACCCGAACCTCGGTCGGGTGCTCGAGGGGCTGCCCGGTGGCCGCGGGCAGTGTCACCGTGAATGTGCTGCCTACGCCGGGGACGCTGTCCAGCTCCAGGTCCCCGCCCAGCGCGCGGGTGACCCGCCGCGCGTAGGCCAGTCCCAAGCCGGTCCCGTGGCGGCTGGACTGGAGATGGTTGGGCACCTGGAAGAACTCCTCGAACACACTCTCGATGTGCTCCGGCGCTATCCCGATGCCGGTGTCGGCCACCGCGATCCCCACGATCCCCTCGCTCGCCTGCCGGGCACTGATGCTGATCTCGCCCTGCACGGTGAACGCCAGCGCGTTGGTCAGCAGGTTGCGCAGCACGCGGGTGAGCAGGTCACGGTCGCAGGCCACGGTGGACGGTTCGGACCCGTCGACGACGATCGCCACGCCACGCCCGACGAGCAGGGGACGCGCGGTGGCGGCCAGCTCCTCCAGCAGCGGTCGCAGTTCGAACTCGGTGACCTCGATGTTCAGCCGGCCGGACTCGGCCCGGGCCAGGTCGAGCAATTCGTTGACCAGGTCGAGCACAGTTCGGGCGCTGGCGGTCACGTAGTCGACCTGGCGGCGTTGCTCGGCGTCGAGGTGACCGGAGACCAGTAGTCCGGTCAGCCCGATGATGGCGTTGACCGGCGCGCGCAGTTCGTGGCTGACGCTGCGCAGGAACCGCGACTTGGCGTCGTTGGCCTCGGCCAGTTGCCGGCTGCTCTCGTCGAGTTCGGCGTACAGCGCGACCACGCCACGGTTGGTCGCGTCGAGTTCGGCCGACAGCGTCGAGTACATGGCCAGCACGCCCTGGTTGGTGGAGACCAGTTCCATGTTGAGCTCGGCCAGTTCCCGTTGCCGGGAGCGCAGTTCCTCGAGGGTCTCGATGAGGTCGGCGTTCTGCACCCGCAGCTGTTCCAGGGGCGTGGACCGGCTTTCCTCGGCGCGCAGGGCCAGGCGCAGTTGCTCCGTCTCGGGCACGCTCGGTGCCCGGCGCAACCCCTTGATCAGCAGCACCTCGACCCGGTCGGGCCCGCGGTACACCTCCAGCGAGTCGACCAACCGACCGGCCGGACTTTCCTCCAGCGCACCCCCGGGACCGGCGGGCGCCGGCGCGGACAGCTCGACCAGCAGGCGGGCCGGGTCGCCCGCGACCCGGAAAACCACGCTGGACGGCTCCGGGCCGAACAGCTGTCGGCCGATCTCGGACACCGCCGTCGCGACCCGGACCTGGTCCTGTCGGTCCAGGCCGACCGCGGCGGCCACGTCCCGGGCGCGCTGTCGGGTCCGGAAGATGTCGGCCTCCGTCAACCAGTCCAGACGGAGGATTTCACCCACGAGCGCAGTCACGGCTCCGCGCCCGGGCGCAGCACCAGAACGCCGGCGTCGTCGTTGCGTACGCCGTGGTCGCGCAGCACGGTGGCGCCGATCACCGTCGGTGTGCGGCGCAGGATGCCGCTGGCCGCGTCGAGTTTCACCTTCTCGCTGATTCCGTCGGTGTGCAGCACCACCACAGTGTCGGACTCCAGTCGGTAGGCGATCTCGCGGGGAGTCCGGGCCGCGCCGCCGACGATCCCCGGGAACGAGGTGAGCCGGCGCGGCCGCTCGTCGCCGAGCAGGTGGCCGGCGATGTTGCCGATACCGGCGTAGCTCAGTTCGGACGCCTCGCTGATCTGCGCGAGGGCGACCGCCGCTCCCCGGGTGCCCTGCAGGGCCCGGTGAATCCGGGCCAGCAGTTCCGCGGGCGGCGCGGCATCGGCGTCCACGAACGCTCGCACGGCCGTCTGTGCCGCCGACGCCGCCAGCGGCCCGTGGCCGAGGCCGTCGACCAGCAGGCCGGTGACCGTCGCGCCGTCGCGGCGGACCGCCCAGGCGTCGCCACAGGCCTCCTGCCCGGTCATCGGACGGGTCAGGCCGCCGCCGTCGCCCGGGCCCGTCCCGTCGACGGTCGCGCAGTTGCCGAAGCCGACGGACAGCACCGTGCCACGACCCAGGGCGGTGTGCGCGTCCCAGGTGTCGCACAACCGCAGCACCGCGCCCAGCCCGATGCCCAGGCTCCCCGCCGTGGAGTGGCCGTCGCGGGTGGCCGAGTCGAGATCGGCGATACCCGGGCCGCCGTCGACGGCGACCAGGCCGAGCCCCGGCCCGGCGGTGGACCGGAACGCGCGCAGCAGCAGCCGTCCGCCGCCCGCATGCTTGAGTTGGTTGTCGGCGACCTCGCTGACCACCAACTCGATCTCGTGCACACGCGACTCGCCCAGACCGAGCCGATCCGCCAGGGCCGCGGCCGCGCGCCGGGCGGTCCCGACCGCGCTGGGATGCTCGATGCGCATCCACGGTTGATCCTCGACGTGGACCGGTGGCGCCGACGCGCTCACCTGGCCCACTTGACGATCTCCACGCGGGTGCCGCCGCCCGGCTCGGCGCCCAGCACGAACCCGTCCACCAGGCGCCGGGCTCCGGACAGTCCCAGGCCCAGGCCCGATCCGCTGGTCCAGCCGTCGGTCAGGGCCAGCGCCACGTCGGGGATGCCGGGCCCGGAGTCGACGAACGCGGCCCGCACGCCGCTGCGGCGCCCGTCCACGGCCAGCTCGAGCAGGGCCCTGCCGCCCCCACCGTGGATCAGGGTGTTGCGGGCCAGCTCGCTGGCCGCCGTGACCAGCTTCGTCTGGTCCACCAGCGAAAGCTTCGCGCTCACCGCCAGCACCCGGACGGCCTGGCGGACTCGAACTACGTCCTCATCCGCGCGGATCGGCAGGTCCTGCGTCTCCACGCTGGGCGAGGCCACTAGCGGACCGCCGCGCCGTCTTCGGCGGGGTCCGTCTGCTGCTTCGCACTCGCGTCGGTCGGCAGCTCCGTCAGGGCGCGCAGCAGCTCCAGACCACGCTCGGTGTCCAGCGCCGTGTGCACGCCGTCGAGGTTCAGGCCGAGTTCGACCATGGTGATCGCCACGGCCGGGCGCATCCCGACCACGACGGTGCGGGCGTCCAGCACCCGGGAGGTCGCGGCGATCGTGGCGAGCATCCGGCCGATGAAGCTGTCGACGATCTCCAGGGCCGAGATGTCGATCAGGACGCCCGCGGCGTGGGTCTCCGCGATCCGGGCGGCCAAGCTCTCCTGGAGCCCCAGGGCGCTGGAGTCGTCGAGGTCGATCTGGACCGACACCAGCAGGAACGAGCCCAGCTTCAGGATCGGGATGGACTGCATCAGGACTTGCCGGTCGCGCGTGTACCCCGAGTCTCCTGGTTGCGCATCGCCAGCAACAGTGCGTCGGCCAGGTTGGACTTGGTCCGGATGTCGCCGAACTCGATGCCCAGCGACACGATTGTCTGGGCGATCTGCGGGCGGATGCCGCTGATGATGCACTCGGCGCCCATCAGGCGGGCGGCCACCACCGTCTTCAGCAGGTGCTGCGCCACCTGCGTGTCCACGGCCGGCACCCCCGTGATGTCGATGATCGCCTGGTCGCTGCCGGTGTCGACCAGCGCCTGTAGCAGCTTCTCCATGACGACCTGGGTGCGGGCGGAGTCCAGCGTGCCGACCAACGGCACGCCAACCACGCCGTTCCACAGCTTGACCACCGGTGTGGACAGTTCCAGCAACTGCTCGGCCTGCTCGGCGATGATGCGTTCCCGGGCGGCGGTGAACACCTCGAAAGTGAACATGCCGAACTGGTCGATGATCCGGCCGAACTCGTGGAACGACTCCGGCACGCCCCCGGCGGAGCCCTGCAACGCTTTCTGCGTCGCCTGCTTGAGGGCGAAGACCGCCGTGCAGGTCTCGGTCGGGCTGAATCCCTGCCGGGCTCGGGTGTAGGAGAGCTCCTCGAGCAGCGCCCGCGCCCCGGCGAAGGCCTCGTCGTCGACCTCGAGCGCGCCGGAGTCCAGCCCGGCGGTCACCGCGTCGAGCAGGGTGGCCTGCTCGCGGCGCAGTTCCGCCTCGGTCACCCGACCACGCAGCCGTTGACCGGTGATCGCGACCCAGTCGTCGAGGATCTCCTCGCGGTCAGTCAACAAACCTTTCAGTGACCCAGTCGCACCGGACACCGAGACCTCATTCCTCAGGACCAAAGGACGTGCAGGACCACACTCGCATCCACCACGCTGCGCGGATCGGCTGGGTGGCAGGGCACGATAAGCCGTAGCCTGTTCGCCCCGGCCCGAACCCGGTACACAAAGCGAAACTGGTTGCCGGAACTGGCCCGACCATGCTCGATACACCGCAGCCGCCCCTGTCCGGACTCCGAATGGCCTCCACGGGCCGGGTCCGCGCCGGTCGCCGACGGGGGACGGAGGGCGAAGTGCCCGGGGGGTCGGCCATGGCAGTGAGTGGTTCGCCGGAGCCGGTCGGGGCGCTGCGCGTGGAGTTCGACCCGGCGGGCGGGGCGGCGGCCGTGGTCGCCGTCCGCGATCGGGTCGGTGCCTGGTTGCGGGCGGCCGGCGCGGACGGCCGAGCTTTCGACGAGTTGCTGATCGCGCTGGGCGAGGCGTGTGCGAACGTGGTGGATCATTCCGGAGCCGGGCCGGTGGACGGTCACTCCGGGGCCTGGGTGCAGGCCGCGCTGGCGGCGGACCGGGCGCGCCTGCTGGTAGTCGACCACGGGCGGTGGAAGGCACCGGATCCGGGTAGTTGCGTTAACCGAGGACGCGGTCTGTTGCTGATGAAGGGCCTGACGGACCGCTGCCTCCTCCGAACCGGCGCGGCCGGTACGGTCGTCGAACTGCATAAGGAGCGCGTCTTGGTACAGGGTTCGCGGGACTTCGGCGGCTCGCCGGTGGACGATGCCCCGCCGCGACTGCGCATCCAGCAATCCGGCCCGGCCGCGGTGGCGCTCAGCGGTGAGATCGACATAACGGGATGCTCGGCCCTGCGGGAGGCGTTCGCCGCTGCCGCGCCGGGCGACACCACGTTGACCGTGGACCTGCTCGACGTGGACTACCTCGACAGCGCCGGAGTGTCGGTGCTGGTCGAGCAGGCGGCGCGGTCGCTGCGCCTGCGGGTGCGCGCCGGATCGGTGGTCGCGACCGTGGTGGAGATCTGCGGCCTGGCCACCCTGGCCGACGTCGATTACGTCTGACATCGCGTCAGATCTGAATTCGGCATGGAGTAGCCGACCGTCCGGGCGTGACGTGGGCGACGCGAACTGGGTGCTTGCAGTTGTTTGCACCGGACCCGACTGGGCAGCACGACAGCGAACGTTGCTTCCGACTGGAGAAGGGGGATGTCGAATGGACACCCGTATCAATCCGGGTCACGCGATCGGTCTGCTGGACAAGGTCGTCGGACTCAACAAGGAGATCATCGGCCATGTGCTCAACCGGGAGGGTCTGATCCAGTCCGGCGAGGCGCAGCAGGGCAAGGGCACCGAGAAGCTGCGCGCGTTGCGCGAGCAGGCCAAGGCGGAATCGCACCTGGCCAAGGCCCGCGTCTACGAGAACAAGCAGCGGGCCGCCGACAAGTCCTGAGTCCCGATCCGGGGCTGCCGCCCGGGATAATGCGCGGTGCCGAGCCGGGAGGCAGCAGTGCACACGTTCACGGTCTGGGCACCGAACGCCGGCGCCGTCGAGGTCGTGCTCGACGGCGCCGGCGTTCGGCTGCCCATGCGCCCTGCCGCGGACCGGCCCGGCACGTGGACCGCGGTGGTGGAGCAGGCCGGTCCAGGCACCCGGTACGGGTTCAGCCTGGACTGCGGTCCGGTGCGTCCTGACCCCCGATCGGCGGCCCAACCCGACGGCGTCGACGGGTGCTCGGAAGTCGTCGACCACACCGCGTTCGCCTGGACCGACCAGCACTGGCGCGGACTGGCGCTGCCCGGGACCGTGCTCTACGAGTTGCACGTCGGCACGTTCACGCCCGCCGGAACCTTCGACGGCGCGATCGAACGGCTCCCGTACTTGGTGGAACTAGGCATCGACGCGGTCGAACTGCTGCCGGTGGCTGCGTTCCCGGGCCGCCGGGGATGGGGCTACGACGGCGTTGACCTGTTCGCTCCGCACGCCGCCTATGGCGGCCCGGAGGGCCTGAAACGCTTCGTCGACGCGGCGCATGCGGCCGGGATCGGCGTGATCATGGACGTCGTCTACAACCACCTCGGTCCGGCCGGGAACTACCTGGGCGAGTACGGCCCGTACTTCAGCGATCGGCACCACACCAACTGGGGCGACGCGGTCAACCTCGATGGTCCCGGCTCGGTCGAGGTGCGCCGGTTCTTCGTGGACAACGCCCTGCTGTGGCTGCGCGACTACCACTGCGACGGGCTGCGCCTCGACGCCGTCCACGCCTTGATCGACGACTCCGCGACCCACTTGCTCGAGGAGTTGGTTGCCGAGGTCACGGCCCTGGGCGCACACGTCCGCCGGCCGCTCTTCCTGATCGCCGAGTCCGATCTCAACGACCCGAAGTTCGTGCGCCCGCGCGGAAACGGTGGATACGGCCTGGACGCGGCCTGGGCCGACGAGTGGCACCACGCACTGCACGCCACGCTGACCGGGGAGACCGACGGCTACTACCGCGACTTCGGCCCGGTCGAATTGCTCGCCAAGGCATTGCGGCAGGCCTGGGTCTACGACGGCTGCTGGTCCGCCCACCGCGAGCGGATCCACGGGCGCCCGCCAACCGGTCTGACGGGCCATCAGTTCGTGGTCTCCACCCAGAATCACGACCAGGTCGGCAACCGCGCGATCGGACAACGGCTGCCCGAGCTGACCAGCCCCGGCCGACTGCGGATCGCCGCCGCGCTGCTGCTCACCGGCCCGTTCACCCCGATGCTGTTCGCCGGTGAGGAGTGGGGCGCGAGCGCTCCGTTCCTGTACTTCACCGACCACCCCGACGCCGAACTCGGCGCCGCGGTCAGTGCCGGGCGGCGCACCGAGTTCGCGGCCTTCGGCTGGAACCCGGAGGAGGTGCCCGACCCGCAGGACCCTGCGACGTTCCAGCGGTCCCGGCTGGACTGGACCGAGCCGGCGCGCGCCCCCCACCGCGGCCTGCTCGACTGGTACCGGAACTTGATCGCACTGCGTCGACGCATTCCCGCGCTGACCGATCCGCGACTCGATGCGGTCTCGGTCGAAGCCGCTGCCGACGTGCTGAAAGTGCGGCGTGGACCGGTCCTGGTGACCGTCAACCTGGGCCGGGCAACCGCGCGGGTGGACGTGCCGGACGGCTCGGTGGCGCTTGCCACCAGCGACCCCGGGATCCGCCTGGCGGGCGCGGTCGTCGAGCTCCCGGCGGACACTGTGGCGATCCTGCTGGCGACGTGACGTAGCCGGGCCGCCGCGTTGGTTGACGGCGGCGGTTTTCGGGCAGACGGCGGTGTCGATGTGAAGTCCGAGAGGTGATAGGTGCGCTCGTTCAGTTGTCCGACGTGCGGTGCGCTGTTGTTCTTCGAGAACTCCGAGTGCCTGGCCTGCGGATCGGTGCTCGGGTTCGACCGCGCCACGGCCGGGTTCGTCGTGCTGGGGGAACTCTCGGCCGGTTGCCCGAACCGCTTCGTGGTGAGCTGCAACTGGCTCGCCGGTGCCGGGTCCGGTTGGTGTGACTGCTGCGCGCTGACCCGCGCCCGTCCGAATGACCACGACGGCCCGGGCATGGCCGCGTGGGCCCGAGCGCAGGCCGCCGCTCGGCGGCTGCTCTACCAACTCGACGACCTGGGCCTGCCGGTAGTGGGCCGCACGGTCGACCCGGTGCGGGGCTTGGCCTTCGACCTGCTGCATTCCGCCGGCGAGAACGTGATCACCGGCCACGTCGACGGCGTCATCACCATCGACCTCGCCGAGGGCGACGACGGTCACCGAGAAGCCTTGCGAGTCCGGCTGGCCGAGCCGTACCGGACCTTGCTGGGCCACTTCCGGCACGAGGTCGGCCATTGGTACTGGATGCGCCTGATCGAAACAAGCGCGGCTCTGGAGCCGTTCCGGCAGTTGTTCGGCGACGAACGGGCCGACTACGGCGCCTCGTTGCAGGCCCATTACGAGGGCGATCCGCCCCTCGACTGGGAGCAGCACTACGTCTCGGTCTATGCCACCGCCCACCCTTGGGAGGACTGGGCGGAGACCTTCGCCCACTACCTGCACATCCGCGACACCCTGCAGACTGCGGCGGCCTTCGGGATCGTGGTCACCGGGCCGGAACTGGAGACCCCGCCGGACCCTGACGCGCCGTTGGTCGCCGTGCCGTTGGAGGAGCCCACCGGGGGATTCGGTGCGCTCGTCGACACCTGGCTTCCGCTGACCTACGCCCTGAACGCCGTCAACCGCTCGATGGGTAAGGACGACCTCTACCCGTTCCTGCTCAGCCCCGCAGTCATCGAGAAGCTCCGGTTCGTCCATCGCCTCGTCTCGTCCACCGCGGCAGTGCCCGACCGGACCCCCGCACTGGCCACGATTTTCGAGGAGCAGTCATGACCGCAGCAGCCGTGCAGCCGGCAGCCTGGGCCGGGGAGGTCTGGCCCGGCCGCGCCTACCCGCTGGGCGCGGCCTACGACGGTGCTGGGACCAACTTCTCGCTGTACTCCGAGGCCGCGCACAGTGTCGAACTGTGCCTGTTCGACGCGGCCGGCGTGGAGTCGCGGGTGCGGCTGGACGAGCTGGACGCCCACTGCTGGCACGCTTATCTGCCTGGGGTGCGTCCCGGGCAGCGCTACGGGTACCGGGTGCACGGCGACTGGGATCCCGGGGCCGGCGCGCGCTGCAACCCGAACAAGCTGTTGCTAGACCCGTACGCCAAGGCGATCGACGGCGGGGTCGACTGGGACCAGGCCTGCTTCTCCTACGACTTCGGTGCCGAGGACTCCCGCAACGACGCAGACTCCGCGCCGCACGCGCCGCGCTCGGTGGTGCACGACCCGTACTTCGACTGGGGCACCGACCGAACTCCGGAGACCCCGTTGAACGAGTCGGTGATCTACGAGGTGCACGTGAAGGGCTTCACCGCGCGCAACCTTGACATCCCCGAGCAGTTGCGTGGCACGTACGCCGGCCTGGCGCACCCCGCGGCGGTGGAACACCTGCACCGGCTCGGGGTGACCGCGGTGGAACTGCTTCCGGTGCACCAGTTCGTGCATGACTCGCACCTGTTGGAACGCGGCCTGCGGAACTACTGGGGTTACAACACCATCGGGTTCTTTGCGCCGCACAACGACTACGCCGCGGTCTCCGACGACGGGCAGCAGGTGCAGGAGTTCAAGGCGATGGTTCGCGCCCTGCACGCCGCCGGGATCGAGGTGATCCTCGACGTGGTCTACAACCACACCGCCGAGGGCAACCACCTGGGCCCGACGCTGTCGTTCAAGGGCATCGACAACGGCGCCTACTACCGGCTCGTCGAGGAGGACCGGAAGTTCTACTACGACACGACCGGCACCGGCAACAGTCTCAACGTGGCCCACCCGCACACGCTGCAGCTGATCATGGATTCCCTGCGGTACTGGGTTTCCGAGATGCACGTCGACGGGTTCCGCTTCGACCTGGCGGCCAGCCTGGCCCGACAGTTCCACGAGGTCGACAAACTTTCCGCGTTCCTGCAACTGGTCCAGCAGGACCCGATCGTGTCCCAGGTCAAGCTGATCGCCGAGCCGTGGGACATTGGCGACGGCGGCTACCAGGTGGGCGGCTTCCCGGCCCTGTGGTCGGAGTGGAACGGCCGCTACCGCGACGTCACCCGCGACTTCTGGCGCGGCGAGTTCTCCACGGTGGCCGAGTTCGCGACCCGGCTCACCGGCTCGTCGGACCTGTACTCCGGGGACATGCGCCGGCCCCACGCCTCGATCAACTTCGTCACCGCGCACGACGGATTCACCCTGCGCGACCTGGTGTCGTACAACGAGAAGCACAACGAGGCCAACGGCGAGGGCGGGGCCGACGGTGAGTCGCACAACCGCTCGTGGAACGGCGGTGCTGAGGGCGAGTCGGTGGACCCGGCGGTGCTCGAGGTGCGGGCGCGGCAGCAACGCAACTTCCTGGCCACCCTGCTGCTTTCCCAGGGCGTGCCGATGCTGCTCGGTGGTGACGAACTCGGCCGCACCCAGCACGGCAACAACAACGGTTACTGCCAGGACAACGAGGTCTCCTGGTACGACTGGGCCGCAGTCGACGGTGAACTCGTCGAGTTCACCTCCGGGCTGATCGGCTTGCGCAAGGAGCACCCGGTGCTGCGGCGGCGGCGCTGGTTCTCCGGTCGGCCGATCCGGGGCACCGTGGACCTCGGGTGGTGTCGGCCCGACGGGCAGGAGATGACCGACGAGGACTGGGACACCACGCACGCCCGCACCGTGGGGATGTTCCTCAACGGGCGGGCCGTCACCGACAAGGACGAGCGCGGCCGCACCGTGCTCGACGACTCGCTGCTGATCCTGTTCAACGCCGCCGACGTCGACATCGAGTGGACCGTGCCGAAGTACTGGGGCGAGGTGTGGCATCTGGTGCTGGACACCGCCGACCCGGCCCCGCCGACACCCGTCGCGATCGCGCCGGTGCTGCCGGCCGGGGCCGCGCACACCGTGACTGCTCGTTCGTTGGTCGTCCTGCAGCAACCACTCGGGCGCTGACCGACCTGGCGGACGCCGGCGCCGCGGCGGTGCGACATGCTGCGCGCATGCAATCGGGGGCTGGGATGGACCGGCGGTTGGTGGCGCTGTTCGCCGTGGCCTGCGGCATCTGCGCGGCGAACCTGTACTACGCGCAGCCGTTGCTGGACCGGATGGGCCACGACCTGGACTCCGCGCCGCGATCCATCGGCCTCGTTGTCACCTCGGCGCAGATCGGGTACGCGATCGGCCTGCTGTTCATCGTGCCGCTGGGTGATGTGATGCAGCGTCATAAGCTGATTCCACCGCTTCTCGGGATCTGCGTCGTCGGCCTGCTCGGGGCCGCCTGCGCGCCCGGAATCGCAGTGCTGTGGGCGATGTGCGTGCTGATCGGCGTCACCTCGGTGGTGGCGCAGATCCTCGTGCCGTTGGCCGGCATGCTGGCCGGCGACCACGAGCGCGGTGCCGTGGTCGGCACGGTGATGAGCGGCCTGCTGCTCGGGATCCTGTCCGGCCGGATCGTCTCCGGGCTGCTGGCCGCCGCGTTCGGGTGGCGCTGGGTGTACGCGACCGCCGCCGCCGTCGTCGCGGTACTGGCGCTGGTGCTGCACCGGATGCTGCCGCGCGAGGTGCCGGTGGTCACCGGGCTGACGTACCGGCGGCTGCTGGGCAGTCTGTGGCCGTTGTTCCGCAGCGAACCCGCGCTGCGGCGGCGGATGCTCTACGGGGCGCTGGGGATGTCCTCGTTCAGCGTGGTGTGGACCTCGCTGGCGTTCCTCATCGCCTCGCCCGCCTACGGTTACGGCCAGGCCGTCACCGGCCTGCTGGGGCTCGCCGGGGTGGTGGGGGCGACCGCGGCGCGCGGCGCCGGACGGCTGGCCGACAAGGGCCACGTGCACCTGGCCACCGGGTTCTTCCAGCTGTGCATCGGCGTGGGCTGGCTGTTGCTGTGGGGCGGCGGGCACGCCATGGTCGAGGTGATCGTCGGCCTCGTGGTGCTCGACCTCGGTATGCAGGGCATGCACGTCAGCAGCCAGAGCATCATCTACGCGCTGCGTCCGGACGCGCGCAGCCGGGTGACCACGCTCTACCTGTCGGTCAACTTCGTCATCGGCGCGCTGGCCTCGGCGGCTTCGGCCGCGGCGTGGAACGCCGGCGGCTGGGACGAGGTCTGCGCGCTCGGTGGCGTGTTCGCGGGCGCCGGTGTGCTGGTGTGGGCGCAGGAGCACTTCGCGGTCAGCCGGGCCAGACGGCTCGACGCGGGCGCGGAGACCTGCTAGAGCCAGCCGGCGGCGCGAGCCAGGTTGATCGCCTCGAGGCGGTTGCGGGCACCGAGCTTCGAGGCGGCCCGTGCCAGGTAGTTCCGCACCGTTCCCTCGGACAGCACCACCTGGCGGGCCAGGTCGGCGATCGAACTGCCGTCGGCCGCGCGGCTGAGCAGCTCGATCTCCCGGCGGGACAGCCCCTGCGCCGACCCGGAGCGACCCGTGGCGGCGAACTTCGGGTCGACCACGTCCCGCCCGGCGCTGACCTGCCGGACGGCCTCCAGCAGCACCCGGGTGGAGGAGTGCTTGCTGACCAGACCGTGGACGTCGCCCGCGATCCCGCCGAGCAACTGGGCGGGTAGTGGCCGGCCGCTGAGTGCGATCCGACGACATCCCGGTGCCATCCGGTTGAGATGTTCGTAAGCGGCCGCGCGGTCGCCGTCGGCCATGTCCAGGTCGACCACCGCGACGTCGGCCCCGGCCGCCCGGTCGACGAACTGGTGGTCGGGGCTGACGACCGCGGTCACCTGCATGTCCGGCTCGGCCGACAGCAGCGCCTCCAACGCGCAGGCATAAAGGGCCCGGCCCTCGACCAGCACCACCCGGATCGCGGCCATCTCCACCGCAACCTGGTGCGTCGCCGGCTCGCCGGAAGCCGCGAGAAGCGAGTTGGAGCTGTTGGTCATGGTTATTCACCACCCGTGTTCGTGCCACTACTGTCGGCGAACGCCTCGGCTGTCGACCCGACGTCCGCGCACTCATAGGTGAGAGCGGGTCCCGCCCTCGGATCCAGCACAACTCCGTGCGGCCGTTCGCGGGAGTGTCATTTGTCATCTGCTCGGGAATTCATCGACCGGCCACGTGCGCGACACGCCGCGGAGCCGCCCGGCGTGTGAGTCAGGTCTCCCGGACGACCTCGGCGGCGGTCTTGTCCGGCCGCAGCCCGCGCCAGGCCGGGTGCCGCAGTCGACCGTCACCCGTCCACTCGGCGAACGCCACCTCGCCGACCAGCACAGGTTCGACCCAGTGCGCCTCGCGGGCGTCGGGCCGGGGGACCGAGTCGAGGGGACAGGCGGTGATCTCCAGCGGCAGCAGCGTGCCCGCCAGGTCGCGCAGCGTGGCCTCTGCGAACCCGGTGCCGACCTTCCCCACGTAGTGCAGCCGGTCGGCCTCCGGCACACCGAGGAGCAGGGCCCCGATGGTCCCGATCCGCCGCCCGTGGCCCGGCGTCCACCCGGCGACTACGACCTCCTGGGTGCGGATGTTCTTGATCTTCACCCAGTCGGCGGACCGCCGCCCGGGCGTGTACGTCGAGCGCAGTCGCTTGGCGACCACACCCTCCAGGCCGTGCTCGCGGCTCGTCTCGACGGCCTCCGCGCCGGTGCCCACGAACACCGGCGGCGTCTGCCATGCCGGTCCGGTCAGCCCCAGGGACTCCAGGCATTCCCGGCGCGCTCCCCAGGTCCGGCTCAACAGCGACTCGTCGTCCACTCGGAGCACGTCGAACAGCAACACAACCGCCGGGTCGCTGCCGGCCAGGCGGTTCGCCGCGACGGCGTCGGCGACGTGCATCCGCTTCTGCAGGCGGGCGAAGCTCGGTCGGCCTGCCGCATCCAGGCTGACGATCTCGCCGTCGAGCACCGCCGAGTGGTCGAGGGCGCGGCCGAGCGCGGCGATCTCCGGATACGCGACGGTCATGTCGAGGTCGTTGCGGGAGACCAGGCGCACCTGCCCGGACGCGACGTGGATCAGCGCGCGAACACCGTCCCACTTCATCTCGAACGCCCAGTCGGCGTCGGAGCCGAGCATCTCCAGAGTGCCCGGCGTGGCCAGCATCGGGGACAGTTCGCCCGGTGAACCGGGCCTGCCGCGTGGCGGAGCCAAGGGGTGATCCTCCGCCTTCCGAGCCGTTCGTGTGCGCTGACCGACCGTCAGAACGCTTACGCAGCAGGCTGTCGGTGGCCCGCGGAGCGCCGCAGCGCGGTGTTCAGCAGATACCGGGCGGTCATGCGATGGGCGGGTGCCATCAACCGCCAGGCCGCTGCGGCCGCCGCGTGGTCGAAGCGCAGCAGCGTGGACATCACCAGCCTGCAGGCACCGCCACCTTCTCTGCCATGTCGCCTCCAGCCTCCCCAGCCGTTCGTTCCGACGCTACGCCGGGGGCTCGCGCACGCGCTCGGCGGGCGTCGGAACGGGAGCGGCCCGCCGCGCTCACCAGGGCAGGTTTGGGTGGGGCGGGACCGGGCAGGTCCCCGGCGCCCGGCGCGATCGGCAGGGACGTGGGGACGTGGCCTGTCGGGACTACCGGCCCTGGCACTGGGCCGTTGCGCCGGGTCCAGACTTCAGCGGAGTTGCTGTGCGGTCGATGACGGCCGCACAGCAGCGCGCCCTGGGAAGCGGGCCGTTTCGGCGCGGCGCAGTGCGGGGTGAGTGGCGAACGTTTGCGACCATTGCCGGATGCGCGACCAACGCCGACACCCGACGCACGGCGCCCCGGGCCGGGGCGGAGCGTTCCGCCGCCGCCGGGCCGTCCGGGCCGCCATGTCGTTGGTGGTCGCCGCGATCACGGCACTGGTGGCCGCGGTGGGCCCGGGATCGACAGCGTGGGCGCAGGAACAGGCGCAGCCGCAGCGTGGA
The DNA here is from genome assembly GCA_036269075.1 of Sporichthyaceae bacterium. Classification (NCBI taxonomy): domain Bacteria; kingdom Bacillati; phylum Actinomycetota; class Actinomycetes; order Sporichthyales; family Sporichthyaceae; species Sporichthyaceae bacterium. The sequence goes on along the minus strand of DATASX010000004.1, from coordinate 31,602 downwards.
CCGGAGTGCCCGTCGGTTCTGGACTGCCGGTTCGTGCAGGCCGGCGCTGGTCGCTTCGCGCCGGCCGACCGACCTCACGACGGGTTGCGCATCCGGTTCATCGTCATCCACGACACCGAGGTGACCTACGACAAGACCGTCGCGCTGTTCGCGGGTCCCGGCCCGGGAGCGGCCGCAAACTACCTGGTGCGCTCCTCCGACGGCCAGGTCACGCAGTTCATCCCCACACACGACGTCGCTTACCACGCAGGGAATTTCTGGTTCAACTCACACTCGATCGGCATCGAGCACGAAGGTTTCCTGGCGCAGGGCGGCCAGTGGTACACCGAGGCGATGTACCGGTCCTCGGCGCGTCTGGTGCGGTGGTTGGCCGGCCGGTTCCACATCCCGCTGGACCGCGACCACATCCTGGGCCACGAGGAGATCCCGGGGCAGGAACCGGCCACGGTTCCCGGCATGCACTTCGATCCAGGCCCGTACTGGGACTGGGCGCACTACTTCGACCTGCTGCGCGCCCCGCTGTCCCGGCCGAACCGCGGATTCCCGCACCTGCCGTTGCCGGGCCCGCGGGTGGTGGTCATCGCCCCGCGCTTCGAGGACAACGTCGAGCCGCTCCAGGACTGCACCGCGACCGGTTGCACGGTGCTCCCGCAGCAGGGCAGCAACATCGTCTACCTGCACACCGAACCACGGCCGGACGCGCCGCTGATCTCCGACCCGGACCTGCACCCGGATGGGGCCCCGGGCACCACCGACCTCTCCGACTGGTCGGCCCGGGCCTTGACCGGAGACCCGTACGTGATCGCGGCCCGCGCCCGCGGCTGGACCGGGATCTGGTTCAACGGTCGGCTCGGTTGGTTCGAGAACCCGCACGGCTGCAACGGTTACCCGGTCCACCGGATCGTGGTGACACCGCGCCTGGAGCGCGGCTCGATCCCGGTCTACGGCGCCGCATACCCGGAGCTGGGCGCATACCCGTCCGGCGTCGAGGCGACCCACATCGTGCCGCTGCGCGAGACGATCCAGGCCGGGCAGTTCTACGTGGCCATGCAATACGTTCCGGGCGACGACTACGCCAAGTCGGGCGACCCGGCCGACCCGACCGGTCGGATCCACGTGGTCGGACATCGCCGGCTGATCGAGATCTCGTTCAACCACCGCCGCGCATTCCTTGACGCGGACGACGTGCTGATCCTCGGCTGAACCCGCAGTCCGAGCCATCCCGCGTGTGGCCAGGTGTTCGGCGCCGGTTCTGGGGTATCCCCTCCGGGATTGCTCAGGAGGTGTGAGGCGAATGAACGGGTTCCGAGACGTCGCTTGGGGTGTGGCCGCGCTGTTGATCGTGTCCGTCGCGCCGGCGCAGGCGGCTGTAGCGCCCCGGAGCGCTCCTGCCCAGCCGGACCGGTCCTGCCGGCACGCCGCGCACCACCGGTCGTCGCACTCCTGCCACCGCTCGGCGGGGAGCAGGTCGTCCGACTCCGGTGGTGCCCCGGCGCCCACCATGCCTGGGATACAGAATCCGACGGCTCCGGGTCCGGTGACCCCACCGAGCACCGGGCACTTCCCGCAGCCGCATCCGACTCCCGGGAACGCGGCGCCCTCCGGCGGCAACCAGAAGCATCGCGCGCCCTGATCGACGGGCGACCGCGCGGTGCCCGGCGCGCCGCGTCACGCCCCGGGCACCGATGGGAGTTCCTGCGACTTCGTCAGCCCTTGTGGGCCTTGTTGCAGACATCGCGGGCGGTGGAGTCGGTGTTGGACGTCGAGTGGCGCATGATCTGCCACGCACAGTCCGCGTCGTCGCCGCCGGCCGCCTCTCCGCACGCGGTGGTCCGGTAGGACTTGCCGACATGGTCGGCCTTGGCGGCCTTCAGGCACGCCGTCGTGGGGTCGGGCTTGGGCTTGTGGGCCGCCGCGGCGGCAGTGGGCGCGCCGAACAGGCTGATGGCAGTGACTGCCGCGGCCAGCAAGGTCGAGGGTCTACCGACTCGCATGTGGTTCTCCTGGAGGCTGTCCCCGAAGGGGGCATGGCGGCCGCGCTCGGTCGACCCCGTGGTCGGTGGGGCCCGGCCGTTGGACGGCAAGGATCCTCCCCGTAGAAAGCTGGAACATGCCCTGTCGGCGGGGAATTTCGCGGGGAGTTTCCCCGACGTTCCCACGTTGGTCCCGAAGTCATCTGAGGCTCAGTCAGATTTCGCGAGGAGCCTGACGTCTCGAGATATGAGAAGAAGTGTCTCTGGATATGAGACACTGCTAATCTCGAGCCGACGACGAGCGAGGAGGCGGATCGGGGTGGGTACGTACACGCACGGTCATCACGAGTCGGTGCTGCGGTCGCACCGGTGGCGCACGGCGGAGAACTCCGCGGCATACCTGCTGCCGCACCTGCGTCCCGGCGACCGCCTGCTCGACGTCGGTGCCGGCCCCGGCACGATCACGGCAGATCTGGCGCAGCTGGTCGCGCCGGGACGGGTCGTTGCGCTGGAGGCCACCGCGCAGGCCTTGGCGACGACTGCGGCCGGGCTCGAGGGTCGCGGGCCCGACATCGAGTTGGCGGTCGGCGACGTGCACGCGCTGGACCTGCCCGACGACTCCTTCGACGTGGTCCACGCCCATCAGGTGCTCCAGCACGTGGCCGACCCGGTCCAGGCGCTGCGCGAGATGCTCCGGGTGACGCGTCCGGGTGGCGTGGTCGCCGCCCGGGACAGCGATTACGCGGCGTTCGCCTGGTACCCCCGGCTGCCGGAGCTCGACGAGTGGATGGCCCTCTACCAGCGGTGCGCGCGAGCCAATTCCGGTGAGCCCGACGCGGGGCGCTACCTGCTCGCCTGGGCACATGCCGCGGGCCTGACCGAGGTGGCCGCGACCGCCAGCACGTGGTGCTTCGCGAACCCCGAGGACCGGGCGTGGTGGGGCGGGATGTGGGCCGATCGGATCGTGAACTCGGCGCTGGCTCGGCAGGCCGTCGACGCCGGTTGGGCCACCGTGGCGGACCTCGACCGGATCGCGGCGGCGTGGCGGGCGTGGGCGAGGCACGCCGATGGCTGGATAGCTCTGTTGCACGGCGAGATCCTGGCGCGGGTCTGACCCTGCGGCAGCTCAGCTGCGGTAGACGATGACGATGTCGCCCACGTCGGTGGCGTTGTACAGGTCCTCGGTGGCGTGCTCGTCAGCGGTGTCGACGCAACCGCTGCTCGCGCCGTCGTAGCCGTTCTCGGCGAAGTCGGGCGAGTAGTGGATGGCCTCGCCGCCGCTGAAGAACATCGACCACGGCATGGGCTCGTGGGTCAGGCTCGAGACGTGCTCCGCGTCCTTCCACTGGATCGAGAAAGCGCCCTCGCGGGTGGGCTTGCGGTCCGGACCGAACCGGACGGGCAGCGTCATCCGGGTCTCGCCGTCGACGATCCAGCGCAAGGTGTGTGTGGTCTTGTCGATGCACACGACCCGGCCGTCCAGGCACTGCGGGTCGATGCCGTCCGCCGCGGCGGAGGGCCGCACGGTCGGGCACATCCAACCGACGGTCAGGGCCGGAACCGTCGCAGCCGCGGCCAACCGGCGCAGCCGGCTCCGGTCAATAGCCCCGCTCGCAAGAATTCGTGTCCTCGGCACGGACAATTCCTACCCCAGGCGTGGCGGAGGAACCAGGCCCGGTCAACGGCTTGCACCTGCCTGGGCGCGGTCGGGTCCGTGCGATGCTCGGGCGGTGTCGGAGGTCTTGCACAGCGCCGGGGACGAGTTGTCCGCGGCGCAGTTGTACGACCTGCTGCGGTTGCGCTCCGAGGTGTTCGTGGTCGAGCAGGAGTGCGCCTACCAGGAACTCGACGGCCTCGACCTGCTCCCGACGACCACCCATCTTTGGGTCGAGGACGCCCACCGCCGAGTCCTCAGTTGTCTACGGGTGTTCCCTGGTGAGCTTCGGGATTGGCGCATCGGCCGGGTGTGCACGGCCGCGGACCAGCGCGGCCAGGGCCACTCGGCCCGCCTGATGCGGGCGGCACTGGACCGGTATCCGGGCTCGTCCTGGATGTTGCATGCCCAATGCGCGGTGGGGGAGTTCTACCGCCGAATGGGCTTCACCGAGAGCGGCTCGGAGTTCGACGAGGACGGGATCCCGCACGTCCTGATGGTCCGCAACGTCTGAAAGATTCCCCCCGGAAAGCCCATTGCCCTTTGCGGTCCGGCCCTTCCCGGGCACGATGTGCGCGCGGACCCGCCCTGCTCGCAAGTTGCGTCGCGGCCCGCGCCCAACGGTGTGGCGTGGAGGAGTCGGGCCGATGTGGTCTCGAGTGGCCGTGCTGGTCGCGGCGGTGCCGCTGGTGCTGCCGTTCGCCGCGGCCTCGGCGGTCGTTCCGGCGGCCGTAGCCTCGACCGTCGCGCCGAAGGCCCACGACGACAAGGGCCAGGACAACAAGGGCGAGTGCCCCCGCGGGAACTTGTGCGTGTGGACCGGGCCCAAATTCTCGGGACAGCGGACGGTCTTCGCCGATCAGGCCGATCTCGGCGGCCGTTGCCGGGCGATGCACGCCCCGATCGGGTCGGTGTCCAACCGAACCGGCCACTCGCCGTTCCCGCTGCACCTGTTCCTCTTCCGGGGTAACTATCCGACACCGTGCGACGTCGCAGGCATCTACGCCCAGTACGTGCCCGGGCAGACCGACGCGGCGGTGCCGGACGGCCCGGTGAGCGGGGTCCGCATCTATGCCGACCCCCAAACCGGCGGCGCCGCCGGTGGCCACCCGGGCGGCCATCGCTACGTGCGCCACCACTACCGGCATCACTACCGGCATCACCGCCACGGGCACCATCACCGCTGAGCGGATCCGAAAGCAACCCACCTTCCGTTGCCTTTCACCCGTTCGGTCCGCAACATGGAGGCCTGCGTTCCGGGTGAGGAGGCGAGGCCGATGCCGATGCGCGCGTTGCGCGCCGTGGCTTCGGCGGTCGTCTGCGTGACGTTCCTGGCCGGCTGCGGCACCCGCGTCAGCCATTCCGACGTGGTTGCGTCCGCCTCCACCGACGTCGTTTCGCTGACCCCGGAGACGATCAAGCAACTCACGCAGGCCCGCGCGGCCGCGCCCGCTGTCGAAGCGGGCACGGCTGCCGCGCCGGTCGGCGTCGCGGCGGCTGCGTCGGTCCCCGCTGCCGCGCCGGTCGCAGCCGTCCGTTCGGCAGGCGGAGCCAAGTCTGCTGCGGCCGCTGCGGCCGCCGCGGCGGCGAGCGCACCGACAGCCGGGGTCCCGGCCAAGGCCGGCGCCGCGTGCGTCGCCTCGGGAGCACCGGTCCCGATCGGCCAGGTGGGCACTTTCGGCGGCGTGGCCGGGCCGCTCACCGGCGTGGCGCGCACGATGCTGGCGGCCTGGGCGCAGGACGTGAATTCCCGCGGCGGCCTGGCCTGTCACCCCGTACAGGTGTACTCCGCCGACGACGGCGGCGACCCGTCGCGGGCCGCGGCGCTGGCGAACCAGATGGTCGCCGAGCACCACGTCGCCGCGTTCGTCGGCGTGGTGACGCTGGGGATGTCGGGCTTCAAACCGGCCGTGGAGGCGTTGAAGGTGCCCGCGCTGGGCGGCGGCGGCAGCGAGGAGGAGTACAGCAGCCCCTGGTTCTTCCCGGACGGGTCCTCGATCGATGACCAGGGCCTGGGGCTGATCCGGGAGGGCTCGGACTTCGGGCACCACCGGATCGGATACCTGTACTGCGTCGAGATCAGTGCCTGCGGTGATTTCGACAAGCGCCTGCACGGTGGTCTGGCTGCGCAAGGTGGCGGGCAGGTCGTCTACGACTCCCCGATCTCGATCACCCAACCGGACTACACCGCGCAGTGCCTCAACGCCCGCGACGCCAAGGTCGACTTCCTGCTGCTGGGCATGGACGGCGCGTCCATCGCCCGGGTCGGACGGTCGTGCGCCGCGATCGGTTACAAGCCGTTGCTCGGTACCCAAGGTGCGCTGTTGGGCCCGGCCCAGGCCGCCGACACCTTGCTGCGCTCGTTCGGCATCGCTACCGTCACGGCCGAGGCGCCCTGGTTCCTCGACGACACCCCAGGTCTGACGGCCTTCCACCGGGCGTTCTCCGCCTACGCCCCCAACGCCGCACTGCTCGGCGCGGCCACTATGGCCTGGACGTCGGCGAAGATGCTGGAGTCGGTGATCGATCACGTCGCGGGGCAGGCCCGCAGCGGCCCGATCACCCCGCAGTTGATCCTCGAGGGACTCGGCGCGGTCCACGACGAGTCGCTGGGCGGGCTGACTGCCAAGCTGACGTTCCACGCCGGGGAGAAGAGCGGCACCAGCAGTGGGTGCATCTTCTACGAGTTGCTGGGGACGTCCGGCTGGACCGCGCCGAACGGCAGCCGTCCGGTGTGCGTCCGGAAGTGACGCTCGATCAGATCCGGCGCCTCAGTTCGAGGTGTGAATCCGGAAGCTGTTGAACTCCACGGTGTTGTTCGCGAACGGTTTGACGTTGCCGGCGTCCTTGCCGATCGTGCAGCTGCTGTCGGTGTAGAGGTAGGCGTCGCCGGGGGTGTAGTTGGCCGCCATCTTGGCGCCCTTGGCGGGGTAGCACTTGTCCTCGTCCGGGAACGGGATCGATTGCTGCCCGTCCGGTCCGGTGTAGAGGAAGAAGCCGTTGGCGGCGTGCGCCGCGCTGGGAACGGCCAGGCCAACCAGGCAGAGGGTGGAGGACACGACGGCGGCCACGCCTGTGCGCGTGGCGAGTCGGCTGGACACGATGAACCCTTTCGAAGAGTACGGTTTCTCAGCTTTTTCTTACCCTGCTCTCGGGTGGGCATCCGGCTTCCGCGCAGGAACCCCCGAACGGGGAATGCGGCCCGCCGTCCGTGTTGTCGTACCAATGGACGCGGGGACGAAAGCGGGGGTGGCGGTTGCCGGAGTTGAGTCGGAGACGGCAGTACCTGGTGCTGGCGATCTGTTGTCTGAGCCTGCTGATCGTCGGGATGGACAACACGATCGTGAACGTCGCGTTGCCCTCGATCGCTGGCTCCTTCCACGCCGACGTCGCCGACCTGCAGTGGGTGGTCGACGCCTACACGGTGGTGATCGCGAGCCTGCTGATTCTGTCCGGGTCGACTGCCGACCGCCTCGGCCGCAAGCGCACGTTCCAGACCGGGCTGGTGGTGTTCACCGCAGGCTCGTTGCTGTGCAGCTTCGCGCCGGGACTGGGCTGGCTGGTGGCCTTCCGGATGGTGCAGGCCGTCGGTGGGTCGATGCTGAACCCGGTGGCGATGTCGATCATCACCAACGTCTTCACCGACCCGAGGGAGCGGTCCCGGGCGATCGGGGTTTGGGGCGGGGTCGTCGGGCTCAGCCTCGGGGTCGGGCCGATTGTCGGCGGCGCGCTGACCGACGCCGTCGGCTGGCGGTCGATCTTCTGGGTCAACGTCCCGGTGGGCCTGCTCGCACTGGTGCTGACCGCGCTGTTCGTCCCGGAGTCCCGGGCCGGCCACGCCCGCCGCGTCGACCCGCTGGGCCAGCTCCTGATCGTCGCGCTGCTGGGCAGCCTGACCTACGCGATCATCGAGTCGCCCCGGGCCGGGTGGGGGTCGCCGCAGGTCCTCGGCGCGGTCTACGCGGCCTCGGTCGCGGCGATCGTGCTGGCGTTGTACGAGCCGCGGCGCGCCGAGCCGCTCATCGACTTCCGGTTCTTCCGCAGCCTGCCGTTCGCCGGGGCCACGGTCACCGGCGTGTGCGCCTTCGGCGCGTACAGCGGTTTCCTGTTCCTCGGCACGCTGTACCTGCAGGGTGTGCGGGGGCTCAGTCCGCTGCACGCCGGACTGGTCAGCACGCCGATGGCGGTCATGGTCCTGGTCGGCGCGCCGCTGTCGGGTCGGATGGTGGGCAACCGCGGGCCCCGCCTGCCGATGGTCTGCGCCGGGTTGCTGATGACCGGTGGCTCGGCGCTGCTGCTCAGCCTGTCGGACACCACGAGCTACCTACGGATCGTCGTCGCCTTCGCCGTCTTCGCCGCCGGGTTCGGGCTGGTGAACCCCCCGATCACGAATGCCGCGGTCGCCGGGATGCCGCGCTCGCAGGCCGGGGTGGCCGCGGCTTTCGCCTCGACCAGTCGCCAGGTGGGGGCGACCCTCGGGGTGGCGGTGATCGGGGCGATCCTCAACGCCGGCGCGGACACGGCACCCGGGGCGGGCTTGGTCGATCACGTCGCGACCGCGCAGTCGGTGGTGCTGGGCTGTGGCGTGGCCGTGGCCGTGCTCGGCCTGGCGACGACCACGGCCCGCGCTCGGGCCAGCGCCGCGCGCACCGCGGCGGTGCTCGGGGATGCCTCGGTCGAGGACGTCCGCGACCGGGCCGGGCCCGCCGCAGCGACGGTTGCGGCGTCGGGATGAACTGAGTCACGCGTGGCCAGGAATCCGACAATGCGCCGTGCGGGTGAAGCCGAAGGTTGACTTCGCCACATCGGGTAGGCCGGCCCCAGGAACCTCGGGGAGGGGATTCGGCATGGCGAAGGACGAGGGCGCGACCGCACGGCTGAAGCGGCGGAACCTATGCCTGACCGAGCTCGACCGCATGCGCGTGGTGCGCAGCCGCACCGGCGCGGCCCGCCGCCGCGACGCCGAACGCCGCGCGATCTCGCGCCGCAACCTGCTGAACGCCTACTGACCCGCGAAAAACGCGGGACGCTCCGCTCATCGATGAGCGGAGCGCTGACTCTCATACGCGAGACGTCATCCCGGCGCCCGATTTTCCCGGCTCAACGACCTCCTGCGTATGAGAGTGCTCCTACGATGACCTTCCGCGTATGAGAGTGCTCCTACGATGACGTCCTGCGTATGAGAGTGCGCCCTGCGATCATCGATGATCGGAGTGTTCGTCAGGCGGTGCTGCCCGGGGCGGTCAAGTCGTAGACGGTGACGCCGCCGACCGTCGAGGAGCTGAAGTTCGACTCCACCCACGAGGCGATCTCCGACGCGGCCTGGCTACCGCCCATCTGGTTGCCGCCCAGCCCATTTCCTCCGCCTCCGCCGCCGCCGAGAAAGAAGTGGATCTTGCCTTCGGCGACGTACTCCTGGAACTGGACCAGGCTCGGCGACGGGTCGCTTCCGTTGAAGCCGCCGATCGGCATGACCGGGTCGCCACTGGCCAACTGGTAGCCCGAGGCACTGTTCGAGCCGATCGCCGCGGCCACCCAGGTGTAGCCCTTGGCGCCCGACTTCAGCAGGTTGGTCAACGCCACGTCCGGGGTGCTGCCGTCGAGCAGGCCACCGAAGCCACCGCCGCCGAACTGGCCGCCGAACTGGCCGCCGAACTGGCCGCCGGAGCCGGTCGCGCCGGTGCCGCGCCGCGTCTGGCCGAAGCCACGGCCTCCGAAACCGCCCGGTCCGCCCGGTCCGCCCATGCCGCCGGGGCCGCCGCGCCCGCCCTGGACGGTCGGTCCGGCTGAGGGGATCGACCCGGCGTGGCCCGTGCTCGCGGTCTGCACCGCATAGGCCGCCGGGCCACCGAGGGCGACGGCCAACGCCGCCACCGGCGCCACGAAGGCCAGCCGCCGCGGCATCAGCGACGGCAGCACCAGAGCGACCGCGGCGACTGCGCCGACCACCCACAGCGTCGGGGCCAACCAGCTCTGCCACCCGGTGCTCCGACCGAGCAGATCGGTCGACCACCAGACGGTCAGCAGCAACGCCACCGCGAGGATCGGGCGCTGCCGACGCCGCTTCCAGGCCGAGACCGCGCCGATAGCCGCCACCGCGGCGACGGCAGGAGCCAATGCCGCCGTGTAATACGGATGGTAGATGCCGGCCATGAAGCTGAACACGGCCATGGTGGTCAGCAACCAGCTGCCCCAGAGCAGCAGGCCGGCCCGGGCCCGGTCGGTGCGCGCGGCCCGCCACGTCGAGAGCAGTGCGACGACGCCGAGCAGCAGCGCGGCCGGGATCAGCCAGGACACCTGGCCACCGTTCTCCGCGTTGAACATCCGGCCCCAGCCGGTCGCCCCCCACATGCTGCCGCCTCCGCCGGGACCGCCACGCCCGCCGCCACCGACGACCGAGCCGGTCTCGTTGCCGGACAGCCGGCCGAAGCCGTTGTAGCCGAGTACGAGTTCGAGCAACGAGTTGTGCTGCGAGCCGCCGATGTACGGCCGGTCCGCCGCGGGCACCAGTTCGACGATCGCGACGAACCAACCGGCCGAGGCGATCATCGCTGCGAAGCCGATCAGCAGCTGCCGGAAGCGCCGGACCAGCGTTCCCTGACCGGCGAACAGATAGACCAGCGCGAGGCCGGGCACGATCAGCAACGCCTGCATCATCTTGGTCAGGAAGCCGAATCCGATCAGTACGCCGACCAGGGCCACGGCCCGGGTCGAGCCGGACTCGATCGCCCGCTGCATCACGTAGACGGCCGCGATCAGCAGCAGGACCAGGAGCGCGTCGGGGTTGTCGAACTTGAACATCAGCACCGCGACGGGGGTCAGCGCGAGTGCCGCACCGGCCAGCAAGCCGGCCGCCGCGCCGTACCAGCGCCGCACCGACAGGTAGAGCAACCCGACGCTGCCGACGCCCATCAGCGCCTGCGGCACCAGCAGGCTCCAACTGCTCAGCCCGAACAGCCGGGCGGACAGGCCCATCACCCACAGCGACGCCGGCGGCTTGTCCACGGTGATCGAGTTCGCCGCGTCCGAGGAGCCGTAGAACAACGCCTCCCAGCTCTTCGTCCCGGCCTGGACGGCCGCGGCGTAGAACGAGTTGGCCCACCCGGAGGCGGACAGGTCCCACAGGTAGAGCGCGCCGGTCAGCAGCAGCAGCCCGAGCAATGTCGGGCGCACCCAGTTCGGGTCCTCCGGTCGGCCGCGCAGGAATCGGCGGGCTCGGCCGGCGACGGCGTTGCCGCGGCCGATGGCCGGTGGCCCGCCGGTCGGGACCACCGGGTCCCGGTCGAGTTCGAGTGTCATCGCGTCCCTCCGACGCTTGCTGGGGCTGCGGCAGGGCGGAACACCCAGCCGCGGAGCAGTCCGAACCGTGCGGCGGTTGCGGCCAGATTGGCCAGCAGCAGCGCCGCGATCTCGATGCCGCGACCCGGGCTGGGGTCGAGGATTTGCAGGCCCGCCAGGGAAGCGCTGGTCAGCCCGAGGCCGACCGCGAACACCCCGAGCCCCTGCAGTTGGTGTCGGCCGCGCCCGGCCGGACCGCGCACCCCGAACGTGAACCGCCGGTTGGCGGTGGTGTTCGCGATCGCGGTCATCAGCAGAGCAAGCGCGTTCGCGCCCTGCCCGCCCGCCGGTCCGCGAAGGGCCGCGAACAGCGCCAGGTAGGCGAGAGTGGACATCACCCCGATCGCCAGGAACCGCGGCAGTTGGCGGCTCGTCGAGCCGGGCAACGGGTTGCGGGCGAAGGTGTCGGCGACCTCGGCGGTGGGCAGCCGCCCGCCGGCCAACGTCCGCCGCATGCGGGCGATGCCCCGCAGGTCGGCCAGCGCGGTGGACATCACGTCCACGCGGCTGTCCGGATCGTCGACCCAGTCCACCGGCACCTCGTGGATGCGCAGCCCGGAACGCTCGGCCAGCACGAGCAACTCGGTGTCGAAGAACCACGCTCCGTCCTGCACGTGCGGCAGCAGGCGGGCCGCGACCTCGCGCCGGATCGCCTTGAAACCGCATTGGGCATCGGAGAAACCGACGCCGAGGGTGCGGCGAAGCAGCAGGTTGTAGCAGCGCGAGAGCACCTCGCGCTTCGGCCCGCGGACCACGCGGGAACCGCGATGCAGGCGGGTGCCGATCGCCAGGTCGGAGTGACCGGAGATCAGTGGTGCCACCAGCGGCAGGACTGCGGCCAGGTCGGTGGACAGGTCGACGTCCATGTAGGCCAGCACCGCTGCGTCGGACGCGGACCAGACGGCGCGCAGGGCCCGGCCGCGGCCCTTCTCCGGCAGGTGGACGACGGTGACGTCGGGGAATTCCGCGGACAACGCACGAGCGATCTCCAAGGTGGCGTCGGTACTGGCGTTGTCCGCGACGGTGATGCGGAAGCGGTAGGGCAGGGAGTCGGACAACAGCTTGTGGAGGCGGCGCACGCAGCCTGCGAGGTCCCGTTCCTCGTTGAAGACCGGGATCACCACGTCGACGGTGGGTGCGCCGGGTGGTACCGGCTGGACTGCGGCGGTTCGTTGGCCGCCGATACGGGCGGCGTTGGTGATCGACATGACCTGACGATCGGCGGCGCGGTTTGGCGGTCGCTGAAGGAAAGTTTGGCGGTCCCTTCGAGCGGCGGCGCTGCCCGGAAGTCCCTCCGGGAGGTAACCGGGGGGTCATCCGAACGGATGATTCGCGCCGGCGATCTTTGCCGCAGAATTCGGCTGGATTCAGTCACGAATCGGACACGGCCCGGTGTCCAGGCCACAAGGTCGACAGCGGAGCAGCGCCGCTGGGCGCGGGGGTGTCGGTGTTCGGCAGGGTGCGGGTGCGTCGCGCATTCCGGTACGTGTCGGGTTTCTCTTTGCTGGCAGGGCTTTTGTCGCTCGGCCCGTTGCTGGACGGGTCGTCCGCGTCATCGTCGTGGGGGGTTTCCGACGGCGCGTCCGGGGTCGGCGAATCGGCGGTCCGCGTGGTGGCCGCGGCCGCGGTCCCGGGTTCGGCCGCTGAGAGTTCGGCGCCGGTGTATCTGGCGCTGGGCGACTCGATCGCCTTCGGCTACAGCCCGCTGCTGAACCCGGCAGACACCCCGGCTTTCATCGGCTACCCGACGGCGGTCGGTACCGGCCTGTCCGACTCGGTGGTCAATGCCGCCTGCCCGGGAGAGACCAGTGCCGGGTTCATCTCGGGCACTGGTTTCGACTTGGGCTGTCGGCCGTTCCGCACCGACTACGGGTTGCACGTGCCGTACGCCGGCACTCAATTGGCCTTCGCCACCGCGTTCCTGGCCGCCCATTCGCAGACGAGCCTGGTGACCCTCGGCATCGGTACCAACGACCTCGTGCGCTGCGTGCGGGCTTCCGCCGACGAATGCGCCCGGGAACTGCCCGCCACGTTGGCGACCTACCGGTCGAACCTCGACACGATCCTGCAGGATCTGCGCGCGGTCTACAGCGGCCAACTGGTGCTGGTGGAGGCGTACTCGCCGTCCTACAACGACACCCGACTGACCGATGCGTTCACGAGCCTGGATGCGGTGCTGGACCAGGAGGCTCGCACCTACCGGGCCCGGGTCGCCCCGGTGCTCGCCGCGTTCGCCGGTCGTGCCGCCCTGACGGCCGGCAACTTGTGCGCCTCCGGTCTGCTCGTCGAGACGCCGAACAGCTGCGACATCCACCCGACGGCCGCCGGCCGCGACCTGCTCGCCGCGACCGTGGCGGCCACCGCGCGGGCCGGTCAGGACACACTGGCCGCCGCCGCTGCGAGCTGGGGCTCGACCTGATCGCCGGCCCCTGGCGCCCACGCCTGATCTATGTAACGCTCGCTCAGTACCTCTGACAGTTGGGAACCGCGTGACGCCGATGCTCGAGGCGGTCCCGGAGGACTGGCGCCGCTTCGACGAGCTCGAACTGGCGCCCACGCTGACCGGTGCCATGGCGGCCTTCCACGAGCAGGGCTACCACGCAACCTCGGTGCGAGACGTCGCCAACCGGGTCGGGCTGACCGTGCCCGCGCTGTACTACCACCACGGCAGCAAGGAAGGGATGCTCGTCGAGCTGCTCACCGGCTCGGTCCAGCACCTGCACGCCCGGCTGTGCCTCGCAATCGACGGCGCCGGCGCGGACCCGGCCGATCAGTTCGCGAACTACATCGAGTGCGTGGTGCTGTTCATGGCCTACCGCCGAGAGGTGGCCAACCTCGACACCGAGATCCGGGCGTTGTCCGCGGTCAACCGGCGGGCCTACGCCAAGGTACGCAAGCAGATCGAGGAACAACTGCTCGGGATCGTCCGCGCCGGTGCCGAGGCCGGGATCTTCCATGTCGACCACCCGGAGGACACGGTCCGCGCGCTGCTCGGCATGGTCCAGGCCGTGGCGACCTGGTACGACCCGGCCGGGTTGCTCAAACCGCCGCAGCTCGCCGAGCGTTACGTGGAGATCGCCAGCCAGACGGTCGGTGCGTCCGCCGCGGTTGCCCGCACCCCGCGCCGCCGCGCGAAGAGCTGACGCCGACAGCCCGTCAGAATCCCGCCGCACAAGGAGAAACCGCCGGGCCGCGCCCGTCGTCAGTGGTGCTGACGAGCGCGGACCGGCGGTGCGACGCCTGCCGGGTGTCCCGTCCCGGGGGCATCATCAGGCCGGACCGTTCGGGCGCCTCGTGTAGCCCGATGGTGGCTGTCCGGTCGTGGTCAGAGACTTTCGACGATCTGCGGTGCGGTCATGCCCGGCCCTCGCGCTCGAGCTGCCGGCGGGCGAACAGCTCGGCGGAGGTTCCGTGGCTCGCCAGGGTGCCCAGATACCCGGTCAGTTGACTGCTCCTGCACGATGCGCTGGGCTACCTAGCGCTCGCTAAGCAACTTAGACGTGCTCGGACCGGCCGTCAACTCCTTTCGTTTCCGTGTCGGTGAACGGCTTTGCGCGTCGCTGTCCGGTGGGAGAATTGCGCCGTGCGGACGCTGTTGAACGTGATCTGGTTCCTGTGCGCCGGCCTGTGGCTGGCCCTGGGCTATCTGGCGGCAGCCGTGCTGATGTTCCTGCTGATCGTCACGATCCCGTTCGGGGTGGCCGCGCTGCGGCTGGCCGGGTACGTGCTGTGGCCGTTCGGGTACACGACGGTGCACCGGCCGACCGCCGGAGCCATGCCGATGCTGGGCAACGTGCTGTGGTTCGTGCTCGCCGGGTTCTGGATCGCGCTGGTTCATGTGGCGATCGGTGTGGGGTTGTGCCTGACCGTGGTCGGGATCCCCTTCGGGATCGCGAACTTCAAGCTGGCCCGGGTCGCGTTGGCGCCGCTGGGCAAGCAGGTCGTGCCGCTCACCGATCGACGCGCGATGCGCCGTTACTACCGAGACTGATCAGGAGGGTCGGCCGGACAACCAGCGCGCCAGGCGGCCGTGTTCGGCCACGGCCCGCAACCGACGTTCGGTCGCTGCCCGGGTCCCGCCCGGGCAGACCACGAGCAGGTCGTCGCCGTGTCGCAACCGGGTATGTTCGGTCGGCGTCAGCGCGCTGCCGTCGCGGACCACCAATGAGACGGCCACACCGGTCGGCAACCGCAGCTCGAACACCGCGACGCCGTGCATCCGGGAGCGCTCCAGGATCCGGACCTGCAGCACGTCGGCGCCCAGCCGCTCCAACGGGGCGGCCTCCAGGTCGAGCATGCGCAGGTCCGCGGTGTCGGTCACCCCCAGGCGACGGGCCAGCCAGGGCAACGAGGTGCCCTGCACCAACGTCCAGAGCACCGCGAGCACGAACACGACGTCGAAGAGCTTCTCGCTGCCCGGCACCCGGTCGACCACCGGGATCGTGGCCACCACGATCGGCACCGCCCCGCGCAGTCCGGCCCAGGACAGGAACGCCTGTTCGCGCCAGGGGATGCGGAACCAACTCGCGGTGCAGGCGACCGAGACCGGCCGGGCGAGCAGCAGCAGCGCCGCCCCGACGCCGACTGCCGGCCACACCCGGTCGCCCAGCCGCGACGGTGTGACGAGCAGGCCGAGCAGTACGAACAACCCGATCTGGGCCAGCCAGGCCAGGCCCTCGGCGAACCCGCGGGTGGCCGGGCCGTGCGGCAGTCGGGAGTTGCCCAGGACCAACCCGGCCACGTAGACGGCCAGGAAGCCGCTGGTGTGTGCCAGCGCCGCCGCGCTGTAGGCGAAGGTGGCCGAGGCGAGCACCGCCACCGGGTACAGGCCGGAGGCAGGCAACGCGACCTGTCTGATGGCCCGCCCGGCGACCACCCCGACGCCGATCCCGATCAACGCGCCGCCGACCAGTTCGGCAGCGATCTCCAGCGCGGTGGTGCCCAGCCCGGCGGCGTCGAAGTGCCGGCTGCCGGACAGCGCGAGCACCAGCAGCACCACCGGGGCGTCGTTCAGCCCGGACTCCGCCTCCAGGATCCCGGTCGGCCGGGGGAGCAGCGGCAACCGGCGCAGCACCGCGAACACCGCCGCGGCGTCGGTGCTGGAGACGATCGCGCCGAGCAGCAGCGAGGTGCGCCACGGCAGGTCCAGCAGTTCGTGAGCAGCCACCCCGGTCACTGCGGTGGAGATCCCGACCCCGACGGTGGCCAGCGCGGCGGCGGCCGGCAGCGCCGGGCGGATCGTGTGCCAGGAGGTGGTCAGGCCGCCCTCGGCCAGGATGATCATCAAGGCCGCGTAGCCCAGTGTCCGGGTCAGCTCGCTGTCGTCGAACTGGATCCCGATCCCGTCCTCGCCGAGCAGCACTCCGAGCCCGAGGTACAGCAACGGCGTGGGCAGCGGCGTCGAGGCGGCGACGCGGATTGCCGCGATCGCAACCAGCAGCACCGCTGAGCCGACCAGCAGGCCGAGATTCAGGTGACCCACAGTCACCGACGTCGCTGCATTCACGGGCGCCCCACGAGCGCCATTCTGCCGCCCGACAAAGCGGTTATTGGCCGAATTCTTGCCTTGTGCGGCATTGCTCCTTTCGTGAGAAAGAGTCAACTTCATACGTAACCGACCGGTCGGTCGGGCAGCGCCCGGGGGACGGGCGCACCTGTCGAAGGAGTGACGAACATGAAGTTCATCCGTTTGGGCGGTGTCCTGGCCGGCGCGATGTTGCTGGCTCCGCTGGCGACCTCTACGGCCCAGGCCGCCGAGATCACTCCGGCCTCGGTCGCGCCGTCGGCCTACGTCCAGAGCGACGACTGCTACTACAGCCACTGGTGGGACGGCTCCTGGCACCGTCACGTCCGCCTGGTCTGCGACAACGACGACAACAACTACTACGGCGGTGGCGGGAACTTCCACCGCGGCGGGCACTTCAACCGTGGCGGCGACCACGGCAACCGCGGCAACCGCGGCAACTTCAGCGGTGGCAACCGCGGCGGGAACTTCCGCGGCAACAGCGGTGGGAACAGCGGCGGACACGGCCGCGGCCGCTAGTCCTCCCCTGACACCGCGGTCCGGTTCCCCGGGCCGCGGTGTCGTACGTCCGGGGTCAGATCAGCCGGGGTCAGATCAGCCGGCGTCGGCTGAGCATCACCAACGACAGGCCCGCGGGCAGCAGCGGCAGCCAGTTCGTCATCAGGCGGAAGGCCACGGTGGCGGTCGCCGCGTTCGCGGTGGGCATCCCGGCGGCCATCAGCATCGCCGCGATCGCCACGTCCTGCGTGCCGAGCCCGCCGGGGGTGGGCACCACCGCGGCCAGCGTGGAAGCGGCCAGGTAGACCGCGGTCACGTGCCACAGGCTGAGGTTCGCCCCGACGCTGTGGACGACCGCCCAGAGCACGACCGCCTGCAGCAGCGGCGTGGCCAACGAACCGAGCCACAGCGCGGCCGCACGCCGCGGATCGCGCATCACGACCCGCAGCCGGTCGAACTCGGCACGCACCCGGTCAGCGGGACCGGGCTGCTCCGGGCGCCCGGCCCGCAGCCGCCGCGGCATCCGACGGACGGCAGCGATCCCGAGGCCGACCAGCACGGCCAGCAACAGCCCGACCACGACCGCTTCGACCGAAGGCTGCGGGAGCTTGACCGTGCTCGGCTCGATGACCAGGACGGTGGCGAGCAGGCTCAAGTGGATGATCACGCCGGCGATCTGGTTGAGGCCCATCGCGGCTGCCGCGGCAGCGCGGCTGAGCCCGCGTCGGCGCAGGAACCGGACGGTCACGGCCATGGCCCCGGTCCCGGCGGGCAGAAGTTGATTGACCAACGAGGCCGCCAGCTGGACCGCGCACATCGTGCCGAGCGGGATCTTGGTCTCGAGCGCGCCGTTCTGGGCGACCGCGGCGGCCAGCGTCAGCGCCGCGCCGGCGGCGGCGGCGACCAACAGCCAACCCGGCGAGGCGTCGGCCAGGCCGGCGAACCCGGCCGCGATCGTGCCTCGACTGTCGACCACGAACCAGACCAGTAAGGCGACCAGCGGCAGCATCAGCCAGCGACGGCCGGCATGCCCCGGCTCAGGGTCGGCCGGGGTCGCGGCGACGTCGACCGGCTTGCGCGGAGCAGGCAGCCGGCGCCCGGAGATGCCCGGTTCGACCCGGTCCAGCGTGATCGTCATCGTCGCCCCCACGTCCCCGTCGCGCACCGGTCCCCACCACGTGCACAGGCAAGACATTGGCGGTCCTGGCTTATGGATTCCTGTGCGCCGACCCCGGCCTTCCTGTGACAGCAACCTCACAGCTCTCGGCAGTCGACAGCCGTACGCCTACGGGGGCGCTGTGAGTCCGCCGACCAACTTCTCGGGCGTGGACCATGACGGCGCAATGTCCTTGTCGGGCCTGCGCGAGGGTGTGACACGGTTGCCCGCACGACGCCGCCGGACACCCCCGGCAGCGCCCGGGTGAATCGATGCGGAGCACCCGTGGGAGGACGAACGGACCCGTGGACCTTCTGACGCTGTCGGCCGCACCGGCCCCGGTCGTGCACCCGGGCCGCGGCGATGTGTTGGATCTCGTCCTGATCGTGCTGGCGATCCGGGCGGGCATGCTCGGCGCCCGGCGCGGGCTGGTGCTCGCCGCGTGCTCGGCCGTCGGGTTCTTCGGCGGAGCCGCGGTGGGTGCGCGGTTCGGCCCGGGCCTGGCCCAGGCCGTGGTCGGCTCCGGCGGCACGGGGCCGAATCATGTGATCGGTCAACGGGTCGTCACGCTGGTCTTCGTCGGGCTGTGCGCGTTGGCTGGGGAGACCATCGCGGTCGCCGTCGGCCTGCGGGCGCGGCGGGTGGTACGGGCCACCCCGGTCGCGGTGCTGGATTCGGCAGGCGGTGTGGTCTTCGAGGTCGGGGTGCTGCTGCTGGTGGCCTGGCTGTTCGCCTCGGCGGTCGCGCTGGCCCCCTTCGCCGGGCTCAGTTCACAGGTCCGTCGGTCCGCGGTGCTGGACGAGATCAACTCGGTGATCCCCCAGTCGCTGCGGACGCTGTCCGGCACCCTGTCCCGCGAACTCCAGCAGCACGCGATGCCGTACTTCCTCTCGCCCTTCGGCGGGTTCCCGGCACCGTCGCCGTTCGTGGGTTCGCCGGACGCCGGTCCGGTGCCAGACGTGCTGAGCGCGGCCGGGCCTTCGGTGGTCAAGATCCACGGCGTCGCGAGCGGGTGCAGCCGTGCGGTGGAGGGCTCCGGGTTCGTCTACGCGCCCGACCACGTGATGACCAACGCCCACGTGGTCGCCGGGGTGCACTCCGCGCCGACGGTGCTGATCCCGAACGGTGGTTCGTTGACCGCCAAGGTCGTCCTGTTCGACCCGAACCGCGACATCGCCGTGCTCTACGTCCCCGGCCTGGACCGCAAGTCGTTGTCGTTCGCCGGTCCGCAGCAGATCGGTGCCGACGCGGTCGTCGCCGGCTACCCGGAGGACGGCCCGTTGACCCCGGCCGCCGCCCGCATCGCCGGCGACCAGACCGTGTCCGGCCCGAACATCTACCAGAGCAAACAGGTCAGCCGTGAGGTCTACACGGTGCGCGGGACGGTGCTGCCGGGCAACTCCGGTGGGCCGCTGCTGACCACCTCGGGCAGCGTGGCGGGCGTCGTGTTCGCCGCCTCGTTGGACGCCAACGACGTCGGCTACGCGCTCACCGCCACCGAGGTGGCCTCGGACGCGACCAAGGGCGCGGACGCCACGACCGCCGTCTACACGCAGGGTTGCGACTGACGTCGCTGTTGCCCGGGTTGCTGCGGGTGCGCAAGGGATTGCCTGGCAATGCCCCGTTCCGCTTCCGGACTCGAACCGGTCACGTTTTGTACGCCCAATACGTGTCGCTGGACATAATCCCTCGGTGACCGACGACGACTCCCTCTGGGACCGGCCCCGCCAGGCGCGGTCCGAGCCGTCCGTCGAGGTGTCCGAGTCGGGCGGGCCCGACGACGTCCCGGGAACGCCGCGGGCGGCGCATCGGCACCGTGCCGCTCCGACCGGCGGGATGCGCCGGGCGCTGCTGCTGATCGGAATGACGCTGGTGCTGCCCGGGTCCGCGCAGCTGCTCGCCGGCAGCAAGGCCGTCGGGCGCGCTGCCGTCCGGGTGCTGATCCTGCTGGCTGTGGCAGCCGGGGCCGTCTGGTGGCGGCTGGGCCGCAACGGGATCGTGGTGTGGTCGCTGCACCCGGCGGTGCTGTCCGCCGTCGAGGCCACCCTGGTGGTGCTCGGGCTGTGCTGGGCCGCGCTGCTGGTCGACGCGTGGCGGTTGGGCCGACCGCGGGGGATGGGGGTCGCACCCCGGGTGCTCTGCACCGGGCTGGCGCTCGGCATGATCGCCGCGATCGGCACCCCGGTGACCTACGCGGTCCAGCTGGCCTCCGCGCAGCGCGACCTGATCACCACGCTGATCCAGCCCGGCCCCGTCGCGAAGCTGTACGAGGGCCGGTTGAACATCGCGATCCTGGGCGGCGACGGTGGCCTGGACCGCAGCGGGATCCGCACCGACCAGGACGCGGTCGCCAGCATCGACGTCCACACCGGCAAGGCATTGCTGATCTCGATCCCGCGAAACCTGCAGTACGCCCAGTTCCCGCCGGGCAGCACGATGGCGGACAAGTTCCCCAACGGCTTCCCGCAGTTCTTCTACGCCATCTACGAGTACGGCTCGCAGCACCCGGAGTTGTTCCCCGGCGCGCGCAATCCCGGCGCTACCGCGACCGAGTCGGCGATGGCCCAGATGCTCGGCATCCCGATCCAGTACTACGTGACGCTGAACCTGCAGGGCTTCACGAGCCTGATCGACTCCTTGGGCGGGCTGACCATCCGGGTCGCGCAGCGCCTGCCGATCGGCGGCGGACACAAGACCGGTGCCTGCGACCTGCCCGGTGGCGGCTGCCGCGAGGGCGCGCCGAACCCGATCCTCGGCTACATCGAACCGGGCCTGCAGAAGCTCGACGGCTATCACGCGCTCTGGTACGCCCGGTCGCGGTCGTCCACCACCGACTACGACCGGATGTCGCGGGAACGGTGCGTGCTCAACGGGATCCTCAAGCAGATGGACCCGCTGACCGTGCTCACCCACTACAAGTCGCTGGTCTCCTCGGCCAAGAACGTGGTCAAGACGGACCTCACCCAGGGCGCGCTGGACGTCCTGGTGAAGACGGCCGCCGCGACCAAGAAGTCGAACGTCACCGACCTGCAGCTGCAGCCGCCGCTGATCGACCCGCAGTTCCCCGCGGTCCAGCCGATTCGCGATCTCGTCCGGCAGGCGATCGATGCATCGAACGCGGTGCCGACGACGCCGACCTATGAGGCGGCGAGTCGGATCACACCCAAGAACGGGAAGAAGACGCGGGTGAAGCCCGCGACCACGGCCCCGCCAGGAGCCGTCGCCATCGTCAGCCTCGACCAGGTCTGCCAGTACTCCTGAGCCGTCGGGCCTCGCAGTTCTCACGGAATTCATGCACGAAACGCCCGTCGAGCGGCATGCCAGGTGCCTGAACAGGGCAGTCTGGAACAGGGCAATCTGGGCGTGGGTCGGCACCGAAAGCGTTCGTGGTGGAAGCCAGCGCGGAGTTCGGCGGGGAGGCGATCAGAGCGATGGGTGCCATGACATCTGAGCGGACGTCCCGTGCGGAGGTCAGGTTTCGCGTGCGGCGTCGCCGAGTCGTCCGGCGTGTGGTCGGAGCCACTGTCGGGTCGCTGATCCTCGGCACGGGGGTCCCGGCCGCGACGGCCGCGCGCGACGCCGCGCAACGCCCGGGGGACCGGCAGTTGATGGCGGTCGGTCTCGGCGACTCGGCCCTGACCAACCAGAACTGCGGATGTGCTGACCTGCTGGCCGACTACGGCCTGCTGGCCGGCCGGCGCACCGGGTCCGACGTCGAGGTCCGCAACGAGGCCAAGGCCGGTTCGACCAGCGACGACCTGCGCAAGGGCATGGGCGACCCGGGGCTGCTCGGGGAGCTCACGCAGGCCAACGTGGTGGTGATCTTCACCGGCGCCAACGACTTCTTCCCCGCGTTCGGCACGGTCTCCGGCGGCGGTTCGGTGGAGAAGAACTACGCCCCGGTCGCTCTGACGGTCCGGCGCAACGTCGAGTCGGTCGTCGCCGAGGTCCGCAAGCACAACAGCCGCGCCCGGATCGTGGTCTGCGGGTACTGGAACGACTTCAAGGACGGCTCCGTCGCCCGCCACCAGTACTCCGCGAAGCAGCGCACGGCCGCCGACGCGGCCACCAAGTACACGAACGGCGCATTGCAGAAGGCGGCCGACTCGGCCGGCGTGCACTACGTCTCGACCCGGAAACTGTTCCATGCGGAGCGCGACGTGACCCCGATGCTGGCCTCCGACGGCGACCACCTCAGCGCCGCCGGCCACCGGAAGATCGCGCAGGCGCTGGTGGACCTTCTGCACCCGGCCGACCACCCGAACGTCGACCCGGCGCCGGCCGCCGGGCCCCGGCCGGCCCAACCGGAGCCGGTGCCGTCCGCGCCGCTGCCGCCGCTGCTCCCGGGTACGAATCGCCCGCACTGAGCACGGATCTGACGGTTGGTCAGAGCTCGCGCTCGTAGTAGAACATGAGATTCCCGTCCGCGGTCCGGTTGCGGAAGCCCGCGCTCTGGTAGAGCGCCCGGGCGGCCAGATCCGGTTCGTCGACGCAGATCTCCATCCAGTCGGCCCGGCGCTCGACGGCGGCGATCAGGGAGGCCTGCAGCAGGGCCCGGCCCAGCCCCCGCCCCCGGTGCTCCGGGCGGACGAAAAGTTCGGCCAGGCAGGCCTCCTGGCCGGTGGTCCACAACGCCGGCCGGAACCGCAGCACCACCACCGCATCCGGGCCCGCGCCGCCGACCAGCGCCACGGTGTCGCCGCCGGCCAGCAGTTCATCCAGCCGCATCCCCAGGGCCTCGGGGCCGGGGGTGACCTCGTCGAACTCGGTGTTGAACTCGTGCAGCAGCAGGGCGGCGGCCGCGGTGTCTCCCGCTTCCACGGGCCGGATCGTCGGGTCCATCGCTGCCTCAGTCCTCGCCGCGCTGTCGGAAGCGGTGGGCCAGTCGGGGGTCCGTCTCCCACCACAGGGCACCGGTGGGCTCGGCGGCAGGTTCCGCCCCTGGCTGCGGGCGGCCGGCTTCGCGGGCCTCGGCGGCGTCCAGGGCGGCGTCGACCCGGGCCGTCTGCTCCTTGTCCTCGCCGAGCAGCCGGCGGGCCACGAACCCGAGGAAGACCAGGCCGATGAGGTCGCCGCCGATCCAGAGCACCCCGGCCCCGATCGTCTGGTCGAGTCGGGCGTCGGGCCCCCACGAATGGGCCGCGGAGTAGTAGCCGGCCGCGATCGTCGGACCGAGCCACAGCCGGACGCCCAACGCCCCGTCCAGCACCACCTCGGCGATGCTCATCGCCACCGTGATCAGGTGCGGGTCGGCGCGCGGGGTCGGGTCTACGCGCAGGCGCGTCCAGAAGTACAGGAATCCGGCACCGAGCAGGCCGGCGCCGACCGCGCCGGCGCCGACGGCGTGGCGCTGGGTCGGTTCGTACAGCGGGGTCAGGTACACGACGTACAGCGGGGCGATCAGCGCGATCGCCATCGCGGGCGGGAACGTGAGTCTCCGGGCGGTCGGGCTGTGCAGCACCCGGGAGCACCGCGCCCGCGCGCGCCCCGGCAGCACGTCGCGGAGCAGCGTGAGCGGAGCTCCGAGCGCGAGCAGCATCGGGCTGACCATGAGCAGGACCAGGTTCTGGACCGCCCGCACCCAGAACAACGTGTCGGCGTAGACCCCGATCCCGGTGCAGCAGACGGCGAGAATCGACAGCGCACCGGCCAGGAAACTCGCGGTGCGGGTGACCGGCCACCTACCCGGTCGCAAGTGCAACGCGAATAGGTACCAGCCAATCGCAACCGCGACCGCGAACACGACCCCGGGGGCCGGTTGCCACTCGGCGAGCATCCGGCCCGAGTCCAACGGCGGGCGCACATTCACGCCGTTCACCGTCTCATGGTTTACCGCGGAGCCGTTCTGGCGCGTAATGTGATGGAAGAAGCAGTTTAAAGCGGTCAGGAGGAGTCCCAATGTTTCGTGGTGCTCTCGAGCCGTGGCACCTGGTGATTCTGGCCGTGGTGTTCATGGCGTTGTTCGGTGCCAAGCGGTTGCCCGAATCGGCCAAGTCGCTCGGCGAATCGCTGCACATCTTCAAGAAGACGATGCGCGGGCCCGAGGAGCAGGCCGCGCCGCCGACCCCCCAGTCGGTCGAGCAGCGCGCCTTCGACGCCACCAAGACCGGCGAGGCTCCGCACGCCTGACCCGCACGCCTGACCTTGTGCCGCGGGCCGAGCGGCCCGCGGCACAAGTGGTTCGGCCAGGCGGTTCGGGTGGTGCGCTCAGCTCAGGATGTTCACGGCCCGGGCGACGACCAGGCCGACCACCGCCAGGGCCACCGCGGACTGCACGGCCATGAGCGCCTTGGCCCACCGGGTCAGCGGCATCGTGTCCGTGGGGCTGAACGCGGTGGCGTTGGTGAACGACAGGTACGCGTAGTCGACGAAGGTCGGCTCCCAGTCCGGATGGCTCACGTCCGGGGTGGCCATCTGCGGGAACATGAAGTCCGGGTGCGGGTCGTGCGCACCGGCCCGGGCGACCGGGCCGCCCCGGTCCAACTCCCAATAGAGCAGCGCGAACGCGACGATGTTCGTGACGTAGATCGAGGCGCCGCTGCCGAACAGCACGGTCGGGTCCTTCGAGCCGTGGCCGACCAGGATCGCGTGGATCAGCCGTAGCGCCGAGTAGGCGTTGGCCAGCACGATCAGGGCGCACAGGCCCAGGCCACCGAACCGGGCGATCGGGTGCGTGCGGTTCATCCGTAGCGGGTTGAAGATCGTCAGGCCGACCAGCGCAGCACCCTCCAGCGCGGGCAGCAGCCACGTCGGGCGCACAGCCAACTTGTCCGGCAGGACCGCCTGAAGCACGATCGCGATCACGACCGCCAGCACGACCGGCAACCGGGCTTCGCCTCGGGTCTGCCGCAGCCAGGCCGGGACCGACGAGACGTGCGGCACGGTGCCCAGGTGCGGCAACCGGCCGCTTCGTTCGATGTGGTGCAGCCGCCTGTCAACGGCGGCTCGTCCGCCGGCCAGGTAGCAGTCGCGCCAGGCCGCGTAGGTCGCCCGGTCGGTGCCGTGCGCGGCAGCCACCTCTTCATCGCCGCGTCCGGAACGCAGGCCGTCGAGGACCATCGCGACTGTCGCCTCGGGGTCGACCGAATCGCGTCCGGCGCCCAAATCGCCACCCCCGTAGCCGATCACCGTCGTGGCATCATCGCCAAGCTTGCGTTGATGTGCAAATGTCGTTGTCTGACGGAATCCGGACAAATCGTCGTGTTACGCCTTGGGCCGTGGGTAATCCGTTGTCCGAGTTGCGCAGGTGTATGGCGTGGGCGGCGTGCGAGTGTCACGATTCGAAACAATTGGGGGATAGCGTGACAGACATCGCGGTGCAGGCTTCCGGCCCCCGCGGGGGTAGGTCAGGTCGATCCCGCCAGGTCGCCGGCCGTCCGCCGAGAACCGCCGGCTACGGAGGAAATTGATGCGACCTCGTTGGTGGACCGGCCGCGGCGCGGCCGGAACAGGCCTGCTCGCGGTGGGCCTCGCGGCGGTGGCCGTCCACGGTCCGTCCGCCCGGGCCGATACCGGCGATCACGGCGACGCGGTCGCCGGGGCGTTGGCGGCGCTGCGCGACAACGGGTCCCAGCTCGGGTTCGACGACGACGGGCAGGGTCCGGCGGGCCTGGGCAAGCAATACGGGGTCACCGCCACCGATGTGATGGTCGACCCGGACGGCTCCACATTCGTGCGCATGGACCGGACCTTCGCCGGCCTGCCGGTGCTCGGCGGAGACTTCGTGGTCCACCGGATCGCGGACGGACGTTGGGTCGGCGCCAGCGCCACCCTCCGGCGTTCCTTGGACAACCTCGGTGTCACCCCGGCACTGTCGCCGATCGCGGCGATCACCACTGCCGGCATCGGGCTCGGCACCCGGGTCGCGCGGTTGCTCGGCACCCCGACCCTTGTCGTCGACACCTTGCACGGCAGTCCGGCGCTGGCCTGGGAGGTCGTCTCCGGCGGCACCCAGCCGGACGGGACGCCGAGCCGGATGCACACGCTGGTCGACGCGCAGACCGGCAAGGTGCGCGACGCCGCCGAGGAGGTCCAAAGCCTGCGACGCACCGACCAGCCGGTGCCCGGTGGTGGCAGTGGCAGTGCCGCGCCGGCCGCCGGTTCCGCCGACCCGCAGCCGCCCAGCCAGTCCGACGGCCCGCAGTCCGACGGTCGGCAGTCCGGGCCGGCCTCCGGCGGGGGAGCGTCGAGTCCGCAGGCCCAGCGCGCCACGACCGAGGCGCAGGGCAAGCCCACCCTCGGTGAGGGTCACTCGCTCTACGTCGGCAAGGTCAAGCTCTCGACCGCGCTGCTGTCCGGGACCTACGCGCTGAAGGACCTGACCCGGGGCGCCGCGTTCACCGGCGACGCCGAGGACACCCAGGACAACTGCCTGCCGGTGGCCTCGCTCTGCGCGTCGAATGCCCCGGCCACCCAGTTCACCTCGAAGACCAACGACTGGGGCAACGGGCAGAACGCGAACCGCGAGAGCGCCGCGGTCGACGCGACCTACGGCTCGGACATGACCTGGGACTACTACAAGAACACGTTCAAGCGGTCCGGCGTGAACAACGACGGCATCGGTGTGTTCAGCCGCGTCCACTACGGCAAGAACTACGCGAACGCGTTCTGGAGCGACGACTGCTTCTGCATGACTTACGGTGACGGCGACGGCAAGCAGCTCGGCCCGCTGGTCTCACTGGACATCACCGGACACGAGATCACGCACGGCGTCACCGCGCGCACCGCCAAGCTCGGCGGCGACGGCGAATCGGGCGGGCTGAACGAGGCCAACAGCGACATCTTCGGGACGATGGTCGAGTTCACCGCTCACAACGCGGCCAACCCCGGCGACTACCTGATCGGCTCGACGTCGTTCATCGAACGGCGCGACAAGGACGGCAAGCTCAACGCTATCCGGTACATGGACCAGCCGTCGAAGGACAAGTCGTCGCCGGACTGCTGGAGTTCGTCGGTCCGCAATCTCGACGTGCACCTGTCCGCGGGCATCGGCGACCACTTCTTCTACCTGCTCTCGGAGGGCAGCGGGAAGAAGACCGTCAACGGCATCAGCTACGACAGCCCGACCTGCGACAACAAGAAGGTCGGGGGGATCGGGCGGGAGACCGCGGCCAACATCTGGTACCGGGCGTTGACCCACTACTTCACCTCGGGCACCGATTACGCTGCCGCGCGGGCGGCCGTGGTCAGCGCCGCCACCGATCTCTACGGGGCGAAGTCGGCGCAGGTGGCCGCGGTGAACGCGGCGTGGGACGCGGTCAACGTGCACCTCGACGACGACTCGTCCGGTTCGCTCGGCGGGGGACTTTTCTAGGGCTGTCCGGTCTAGGGCCGTCCGGGCGAATGCGTTCGGCTGACCAGATCTTGGCCGATCGGGGAATGGTGGTCCGTCCCCGTCTGGCTAGGTTCGAAGGGTGGTCAGTCTTGCGGTCGCGGAACGGTACGGGCGCAGTGCTCGACGGCTCCCGCTCGTCCCGACACTTGCCCTCGCGGCGTTCGCGTTGGTCGCGGTCGCGGTCGAGCGCGGCGGCCGCCTGGTTGCACTCGACCACCGCATCGCCGACTGGCTGGTCGTCCATCGTTCGGTGGCTGGGCTGCGCGTAGCGACCGGACTGATCTACCTGGGTGAGCCCAACCTGATGCCGTTCGTCCTGCTCGCGCTGGCCGGTGTGCTCAGTGCTCGGCGCCGCAGTTGGGAGCCGATCCGAGTGGCGGCGATCGCCGTCGCAGCGTTGAGCGTCGTGGTGCTGGGAACCAAGGAGGCCTTCGGGCGGGGCGGGCCCGCGGGTCAGCTCGCGGTGAGCTCGGGCTGGCGGGTCGACCAGTTCGTCTCGTTCATGCACCGCGGGGCGTTCCCCTCCGGCCACACGACCACCGCGATCGTGACCTGGACGACGGCGGTGGTGCTGATCCGGGGTCGCTTGGGTCGGGCCGGTCTCGCATTGGTGTCCGCGGTCGCGTTGGTCGTGGGGGCCAGCCTGGTGTACGCCGGGTTCCACTGGCTCTCGGATGTGCTCGGGGCCTACGCGCTGGGAATCGCGCTGTCCTGGGCCTTGGTGCGAATCACCCGTCGCGAGAACGAACCGGCAAATCGGATGAATTGTCATGTTCCGGAATTTCTTATCCGCCAACCGGTCACAACTCGGTCCCAAGCCGGCGCGTAATCCACCCGACCGGCACATTGCCGGCAGATGATCGGGCGCAACGATTCCGATCCGCAGGGAGATTCGACGATGCGCCGTCCCCGTTCCGTACTGGCCGTGGCTGCTGCCGGGCTCCTGCTCGCCGGCTGCGGCAGCAAGGGTTCGACCGCACAAGCACCGCCGGCGCCGGCGCCGGTAGTCACGGCAACCCCGTCCGCGACCCCGACCGCGAGCTCGGTCGACCCCGCCTCGGTCGACGCGAACGAGCTGGGCGAGGTCCCGGTGTTCATGTACCACCAGATCCTGACCACGCTGCCCAAGGGCGACGAGTACAGCCAGACCCCCGACCACTTCAAGGCCGAGCTGCAGACCCTGTACGACATGAACTTCCGGCCGATCACCGCGGCCGACCTGGTCGCCGGGAAGATCGACGTCCCGGCCGGGAAGCACCCGATGGTGATGACCTTCGACGACGGCACCACCAGCCAGGCCGGCCTGGACCCATCGGGCAACCCGAAGCCGGACACGGCGCTGGGCATGATGGAGGCCTTCGGCCAGGCCCACCCGGACTGGCACTCGACCGCCACGTTCTACGTCAACGACAGCCCGTTCCAGGACCCGAAGGTGCTGCCGTGGCTGGTTCAGCACGGGTACGACGTCGGCGTGCACACCAAGACCCACCCGGTGCTGAGCAAGGACTCCGACGCGCAGGTCCAGCAGGAGATCGGCGGCAACTACCAGGACATCCAGAAGGCGCTGCCGGGATTCAAGATCACGACGATGGCGCTGCCGTTCGGGGTGTTCCCGGTCGACCGCGCGTTGGCCTCGGCAGGTACCTACAACGGGCAGAGCTACAACCTGTCCGGTGTGATGCTGGTCGGCGCGAACCCGGCGCCCTCGCCGTTCGCGAAGTCGTTCAACCCGCTCAAGATCGCGCGCGTGCGGTCGGACTCGCCGACGGTCGAGCTGAACTCCGACTACTACCTCCCGATCTGGAAGAAGAACCCGTCGGTTCTGTACACCTCCGACGGCGACCCGAACAAGATCTCCTTCCCGGCCGCGAAGGCTGCGCTGCTGAACTCGAACTACCAGTCACAGGCGAACCCCTACGGGAGCACCGGCACGAGCTCGGCCGAGCCGTCCTCCTCGGCGTCGCCGAGCCCGACCGCGACGAAGAAGAGCACGAAGTCGCCGTCGCCCACGCCGTCTGCCACGGAGAGCACCGAACCGAAGCCCTCGTCCTCGACGACGCCGTGACGCACCGTCACTAATCACCTGTGCGGCCCGCTCCGTTCACCGCGGGGCGGGCCGCACAGTTGTAGTGTCGGGAGCAGTGCCCGCCCCGCGTCGAGGAGTCCCGATGGTCGACTACCCCACCCCGGCCCAGCCCGGTGGTTTCCCCGTGCTGCTTCCCACCGAGGTGCACGAGGGCGGCGGCCCCGGCGTGAACTACCGGATCGAGGGCCAGTTGGTGCCGGTGCTGCACCTGGCGCTCGACGGCTCGCTGCCGGTGTTCTTCGAGCATCACGTGATCCTGTGGAAGCAGCCGCAGGTCGACGTCGCGATCAAGAAGCTCAAGGGCGCGTTCAAGCGGGTCATCTCCGGCATGCCGATCTTCATGACCGAGGCGCGCAACGCCGGCCAGATCGCGTTCTCGCGCGACTCCGCCGGCCAGATCGTCACGCTGAACCTCCCGCCCGGCGGGGGAGTCCTGGTCCGTGAGCACCAGTTCCTGGCCGCGACCGGAAACCTCGAGTACACCTACGAACGAGCCGGCGGCTTCGGCAGCATGATGTTCGGCCAGCAGGGCTTCTTCATCGATCGCTTCGAGTCGAATCAGGGCCCTGCCACCCTTTGGCTGCACGCCCACGGCAACGCCTTCGAGATGAACCTTGCTCCGGGACAGGTCATCGACGTCGAACCCGGTGGCTGGATCTACCGTGAGATGAGCGTCGGCTACACGCAGCAGGTCTTCGGCCTGAAGACCGGCTTCCTCGGCGGTGGCGGCAACCTGGTGTTCAACCGCTTCACCGGGCCGGGCCGCGTCGGCCTCCAGTCGGGCTACTACACCGGCGAGGTTGCCGACGCCGCAGCCGGCGCCGCGATCGGCGGAGCGGCCGGCGGGCTCCGTGGCGCCGCCGCCGGCGGAATTCTCGGCGCGGCCCTGGGCGGCATGTTCGGCGGGAACGACTGAATTCCGAGAACAAACGTAGATCCGATAAATACGGCCACTACAACGGTCCGCCTCATAGGACGTGCACCGAAGTAACGGCGGAGCGGAGGCACCTGAGCCGACCACGGCGGGGGATGCGCCGGCGACGGAACAGCGTCTCGGAACGCTTGCGGACGGTCGGCCGGCAACGGCGTGGGGGTGCAAGGAATCGGTGGCCGCGAAAATGTCGGTGGCGGCGGATATGTTCGGGGTATGGAAATCACCGCTCCCGTCGAGGCGATCGCCTTGCTGGAGAGCGATTTCGCGGTCGTGCAGAAGCTCCTCGGCGAGGAGATCTGGCGCGCGGGAGATTCCGATCTTGTGGAGTGTCTGCGTCGGGTGCACCGGTTGGTCGAGCAGGTCCAGGGGCTGCGGGCCGGCCTGGTCGCCGAGGGCGAGCAGCGAGGCATGCCCGCCGCGGTCGGGGCGGTGGATTCCCGGGCCTGGTTGCGCTCGGTGCTGACGATGTCGCCCGGCGAGGCGACGGTGACCGCGCGGATGGCGCAGGCGCTGAATGAGCAGCGGCAGCAGACCGGGGGGGCCTTGGCCGCCGGGCATCTCGACTGGGAGCAGGCCCGGGCGATCGTCGAGGTCGTGCAGCGGTTGGCCCGTACGGCGACGGTGCAGCAGCAGGTCGAGGTCGAGACCTTCCTGCTGGAACGGGCCGGGGAACTGAACTCCGCGGAGATGCGCGGGTTGGAGAAGGTCCTGGCGCACTACCTGGATCCCGACGGGCTGGAACCGGTTGAGGACAGGGCCAAGGCCAAGCGTGCCGCGTACTTGCTGCGCAACGGTGACGGGACCGGCACGTTGAAGTGGACCGACGCCGAGGAGAACCTGGCCCTGCTGCAGGCCGCGATCGAACCGCTCGCCGGCCCCGAGCCCGGACCCGACGGGGAACGCGACCCCCGTGACCCCGCTCTACGTCGGGCTGACGCGCTGGTCGACCTGGTCTCGATGACCCTGCGCCATGGTGAGCTGCCGACCGCGCGTGGGGTCCGCCCGCACCTGGTCATCACCCTGGGCGACGCGCCCCTGGCCAGCACCGCGAGCGGTGAGCATCTCTCCGATGCCGCGGTGCGGCGGATCTGCTGCGACGCGGAGT